>VAZL01000123.1 GCA_005883445.1 Alphaproteobacteria bacterium
GATGACCGCGGGTCTCGACGCTAACGGCATGCCGGTCGCCTGGAAGATAAGAACCGCCGGCCAATCCATCATCGCGGCGGTCTCTGCTCGCGTGATGCAATTCGGGGTCGACCGGAATTTTCTTCAAGGCCTGCTTGAAGACATGCCCTACGACGTACCGAACTATCTCGTCGATTTCGCCATGCGCAACACGCATGTCCCGGTCGGCGTGTGGCGCAGCGTCAACCACTCGCAGAATGCGTTCTTCAAAGAGAGCTTCGTCGACGAGATGGCATATGCGGCGGGTGCCGACCCCTATCTGTTTCGCCGCAAGCTCTTGGCCAAAAAACCCAAGGAGCTCGCCGTGCTCGAGGCCGCAGCCATGCACGCCGGCTGGGACACACCGCCGCCGCAAGGCGTGTTTCGCGGCATCGCGCTCCACAACTCGCAAAACAGCATTTGCGCGCAGGTCGTCGAGGTTTCAGTCGCCCCCGACGGCCAAGTGGGGGTCCACCGCGTGGTGTCGGCGATCGACCCCGGTCATGTGGTCAACCCGCTGACCGTCGAATTGCAGACCGAGAGCGCTGTCGTCTATGGGCTTGCGGCTGTGCTTTACGGCGAGATCACCATAAGGGACGGACGCGTGGAGCAGGCGAACTTCCACGACTATCCGATGCTGCGTCTCGCCGAGATGCCGCGGGTGGAGACGGTCATTGTCGCGAGCGGCGGCTTCTGGGGCGGGGTCGGCGAAACGGCGGTGCCTCCCCTCGCACCGGCGATGTGCAACGCGATTTTCTCGGCGACCGGCAAGCGCATCCGCTCGCTGCCGCTCAAAAACCACGATTTGAGGAGCGCATAAGAAAAACGAACGGACGCAATTCGGCGCCCACGCGCATTCGGGAGGCCCGACATGAATGCCACACGCGTCGTGACTGCTGTCGCCCTGGTTTTCACGTTGACCGGTCATGCTTCGGCGGCCGGTCCGGCGGATGCTCCGCACGGCGCCCTCTCTTGTTCCGGCTGTCATCCGGCGGACCGCACTGCGCAAACGACGGTGCCGCGGCTCATCGGCCGTAATCCAGCCGACATCGTTGCCGCAATGCAGGCGTTCAAGTCAGGGCAAACGCCGGCGACCGTGATGGATCGCATCGCCAAGGGTTTCTCGGACGATGAGGTCAAAGCCATCGCCGCCTGGTATGGCGCGCAGAAGGATTGAGGAGGCCCATCATGGCTGCAAAGCGCACGAGCCGGCGACAATTCCTCAAGACCGCGGCCGCAGGCGCAGCCCTACTGCCGCTTCCCGCCATCGCCCAGGGCGCCGGCGGGCGCGTGGTCGTCGTGGGCGGCGGCTTCGGCGGAGCGAGTTGCGCTCGTTTCATCAAACGGATCGATCCGCGCATCACCGTGACGCTGGTCGAGGCGAACCCGACGTTCATTGCCTGTCCATTCAGCAATGGCGTGATCGCCGGCCTTCGCGATCTCAAGGCGCAAGAATTCGGTTACGACAAGCTCGCCGCCGACCCGGTGGTCCTCCAGCTTTCGCCGGGGACCGCGATCGACCCGCAGGGACGCACGGTGACGCTCGGCAATGGGACGCGGCTTCCCTACGATCGCCTGGTGCTCTCGCCCGGCATCGACATCCGCTGGGACGGCTTGCCCGGCTATACCGAGGCCGCCGCCGAGCGCATGCCGCACGCCTGGAAGGCCGGCGAGCAGACGCTGCTGCTGCGCCGCCAACTCGAAGCCATGGAGGACGGCGGCACGGTGGTGATGTCGGCGCCCGCCAATCCGTTCCGTTGCCCGCCCGGTCCCTACGAGCGGGCGAGCCTGATCGCCTATTACCTCAAGACCAAGAAGCCGAAATCGAAACTGATCATTCTCGACGCCAAGGATGCCTTTTCCAAGCAGCGCCTGTTTCAGAATGCGTGGAAGGCGCTCTATCCGAACCTCGAATGGGTGTCGCTATCGAGCGGCGGTAAGGTCACCTCGGTCGACGTCGCAGCGATGACGCTCGTCACCGATTTCGGCCGCCACAAGGCCGATGTCGCCAATGTCATTCCGCCGCAGAAGGCGGCACGCATCGCCGAGCTGGCCGGGGTAGCCGACCGCACCGGTTGGTGCCCGATCGACCCCGCCACGTTCGAATCCAAGCTGCAGCCCAACGTCCATGTCGTCGGCGACGCCTCGATCGCGGGCGCGATGCCGAAATCCGCGTTCTCGGCGAATGCCCAAGCCAAGGTGTGCGCCGCCGCAGTGGCGAAGCTGCTTGCAGGCGGCAGCCCCGACGAGCCCAAGCTCATCAACACCTGCTACAGTCTGGTGGCGCCCGACTATGGCATCTCGATCGTCGGCGTGTACCGGCCGGCGGACGGTCAGATCAAGGAGGTCGAAGGCTCGACCGGCGTGAGCGCGCTTGACGCGCCGAGCTCCACGCGCGCGCTCGAAGCCACTTTCGCGAATGACTGGTTCAAGACCATCACCAACGAAGTCTTCGGCTGACGGCTGCGGTGCACTCGTCTATGCGGTTGCGCTCGCGGCCGTCATCGCAAGTTTCGCCGATGACGCGCGGACCCAGGAGCAACTGCGTCCCTATACCGTGGTCGGGGATGCGATCCCCCAGTCGCTGACCGGTGCGAAGGGCGACGTGGAACGCGGACGCAATATCGTCGTTAACCGGCAGGTGGGCCTTTGCCTCCTCTGCCACAGCGGGCCCTTCCCGGAGGAGAAGTTCCAAGGCACACTGGCTCCGGACCTCAAGGGAACCGGAGCGCGCTGGTCGGAGGGCCAGTTACGGCTTCGGATCGTGGATGCAAGCCGCCTCAACCCGGGCACGATCATGCCGCCCTATTACCGGATGGACGGTCTCACGCGGGTGGCTCCGGCCTTTCAAGGCAAGCCGGTGCTGACGGCGGAGCAGATTGAGGACGTGGTCGCCTATCTCGCGACCCTGCGCAACGAGTGAGCACGATGACGCGCGACGATGACATGCCGCAAGCAACCCGGCGCCGCTTCTTGATCGAGGCCGCGACGCTCGCGGGCGCCGTCGGGATCGCCCTCCCGCTTGCGGTAAAGCCCGCGTCAGCCACGCCCGAGTCGATGCGCGCTGCGATCAGAAAGGTCGTCGGCGAGGCACCGCTCAACAAAGGCAGGGTGAAGATCGACGTCCCGCCGCTGATCGAGAATGGCAATGCGGTCCCGCTCACGATTTCCTGCGAAAGTCCGATGACCGCGGGCGATTACGTCAAGGCCATTCATGTCTTTAGCGAGAAAAATCCGCAGCCCAACATCGTGGGCGTTCAACTCGGTCCGCGCTCCGGACGGGCGGCCGTGTCGACGCGCATCCGCCTCGCGGATTCGCAGAAGGTCATTGCCATTGCGCAAATGAGCGACGGCTCGTTCTGGTCCAACGAGGCCGAAGTCATCGTCACGCTTGCCGCTTGTCTCGAGGGAGTCTGACCATGGCGCGTGCCCTCATCAATGCGCCGGCGAAGGCCAAACGCGGCGACATCATCGAGATCAAGACGCTGATCTCGCACAATATGGAGACCGGCTTTCGCCCCGACAATACGGGCAAGGCGGTGCCCCGCGACATCATCACCGACTTCATCTGCAAATATAACGGACAGGAAATCTTCCGCGCCGAGCTGTTCCCGGCAATTGCCGCCAATCCGTTCCTGACCTTTTACACCGTTGCCACCGAAAGCGGCACGCTGAGCTTCGAATGGACGGGCGACAACGGCTTTACGGCGACCGAGTCCGTCGACATCACCGTCGAATGAAGCCGGCAGCGGCTGTTGTTTTCGCCACCGCCGTCCTGGGCGCCACGGCGATCGCCGCCGAGATTCCGCTCGCCGATCGAAAATCAGGTTACGAGTACATGGGGCGCGAGACGCGCGCCATGCAAGATGACGACACCGCCAACCCCGGCATGCTGTGGGTGCTCGACGGTGAGGCGCTCTGGAACCGCAAGGAGGGTGCTGCCGCCAAATCATGCGCCGATTGCCACGGCGACGCGCGGGCGAGTATGAAAGGTGTGGCGGCCCGTTATCCGGCCTTCAGTACCGAGCGCGGACGTCCGGTCAATCTCGAGCAGCGGATCAATATCTGCCGCGCCGAGCAGCAGCAATCGACGCCGCTTCCTTTCGAGAGCAAGGAGCTGCTCGCGCTCGCGGCCTATGTCGGTCGGCAATCGCGCGGCATGCCGATCGAAATCGCGGACGACGAGCGCACCAAGCCCTTCCTGCAAGCCGGCCGCGAGCTGTTCACCCAGCGCCAAGGGCAGCTCAATCTCTCCTGTGCACAGTGTCACGACGACAATTGGGGCCAAAAGCTTGCCGGCGCTGTGATCCCGCAAGGCCACCCGACCGGCTATCCGCTCTATCGCCTCGAATGGCAAGCGCTCGGATCGTTGCAGCGACGGCTGCGCAACTGCCTGTTCGGAATGCGCGCCGTGTCATATCCCTCCGGCGCTCCCGAATATGTCGATCTCGAACTCTATCTGATGTGGCGCGCACGCGGCATGCCGATCGAAACACCGGCGGTGCGGCCGTAGGTTCTGCGACGCGGACGCGTCAAGTCTGCGTGCGGTGAAAGTCCTCCTCCGGTGTCGGGCCCCAGATGCTGGTCTTGCCCGGGGTCCATAGTTTGGGCCGCTGCGGCGTGTCGCGGTGCCAGGGGCGCGGCTCGAAATAGCCGAGCTCCTCATCCTTCATCTGGTCGAGCTCGCAGAAGAACTCGACCACCTGCTCATCCTGGTTGCGATGGTAAGTGGCGACGTTGTGTCCCGGGCCGTGCCGCAACGGACCCCAGATGATCGGGATCTGCTTTTGGCCCATCACCTCGCACGAGTTCTGCAGATGCATGAAGTCCTTGAGCTCGAACGCGATGTGATGAAGCTTCACGTTCGGACCGGTGAAGAAGTTCACGGTGTGATGATCCGGATTGCAGCGCATGAAGCAGAAGAAATCGCCGATCCAGTCGGAGACGCGAAAGCCGAGCACCCGCTCGTAAAATGCGACGGTGCGCTGGATATCCGGCGTGTAGAAGGCGACGTGTCCGAGCTTGAGCGGCCCGATACCGGCGACATGCGCGTGCTTGCCGAGATAGCCCCACTCCTTGAACAGGTCGATCGTCGTTCCCTTATCGTCCTTGAATGACAGCACCTGGCCCATGCCGGGAACGGAATCGTTGCGCAACTCGCTGCGCACGCCGTCCTT
>VAZL01000124.1 GCA_005883445.1 Alphaproteobacteria bacterium
CCTGCAGCAGGCCCTGCGTCACCTTGTAGGCGCCTTGATACTCGGCGACCTCCTCGCCCATTACGAAGACGGTCTTGTCGCGGCGCATTTCCTCCGCCATCGCGTCGCGCAAGGCCTCGCGCACGGTCATCGTGACCATTTCGGTGCCTTCCGGAAGGTCAGGCTCCGTCGGCGTTGGTGCCGGAGCCGGCGCAGCGGCTTCCGCCCTCGCCGGCGCGGGCGCTCGATTGACCTGCGGTGCCGATTGTTCGGCTTTGGCGGGCGGGGCGGTGACCGGCGCCTTCTGCTGGAGTGCGGCGCCGCCGTCGGTCAATGCGGAAGCGTCTTCGCCCTCGCCCAAGATCATGGCGATCGGCGTGTTGACCGCCACGTCATTGGTCCCTTCGGGCACCAAAATCTTGCCGAGCGTACCTTCGTCGACCGCCTCGACCTCCATGGTGGCCTTATCGGTCTCGATCTCGGCAATGACGTCGCCGGACTTGACCGCGTCGCCCTCTTTCTTGTGCCACTTGGCGAGGTTGCCCTTCTCCATCGTGGGCGAGAGCGCGGGCATCAATACTTGAATCGGCATAGACGCATCACCCGTTGGCGGCCTAGCGGCGGACCCGCGCGAGACTGGTCGCCAGCGACGTCACCGCCACGGCGGGCATCGGACGGGCGAAGAAGGCGAGCACTGTTTTGGTGACGGCAGCGGCCATGTCCTATTCGGCGTACACATTGGCCCAAAGCTCGCCCGGATCTGGCTCCGCGTCATTGGTGGCGAATTCGGCCGCCTCGTTGATGACCGCGCGGACTTCGGCGTCCATCTTTTTCAAGGCGTCCTCGTTCGCAAAGCCCTTCTTCAACAGGCGGTTGCGCACCTGCTCGATCGGATCGTGCTCGGTGCGGACCTTGTCGACTTCCTCCTTGGGCCGGTACTTGGCGGGATCCGACATGGAGTGGCCGCGATATCGATAAGTCAGCATTTCGAGAATGATGGGTCCGTTGCCATCGCGACACCATTTCGTGGCCTTGTCGCCGGCGGCCTTGACCGCGCGCACGTCCATGCCGTCGATCTGTTCGCCGGGAATGTCGAAGGAACGCCCGCGTTGGGACAGATTGGTGGTGGCCGATGCGCGGGCGACGGAGGTTCCCATCCCGTACTGATTGTTCTCGATGACGTAGACCACCGGCAGCTTCCACAGCTTCGCCATATTGAAGCTTTCGTAGACCTGCCCCTGGTTGGCGGCGCCATCGCCCAAATAGGTGAGCGAAACGTTGTCGTTGCCGCGGTATTTGTTGGCGAATGCGAGCCCGGTTCCGAGCGGGACCTGGGCGCCGACGATGCCGTGTCCGCCGAAAAACCCCTTCTCGACCGAAAACATGTGCATCGAGCCGCCCTTGCCCTTGGAATAGCCTCCCCGTCGGCCGGTCAACTCTGCCATCACGCCCTTGGGATCCATGCCGCACGCCAGCATATGACCGTGGTCGCGGTATCCAGTGATGACCTCATCGCCCGCCTTGATCGCCATTTGCATGCCGATGACGACGGCTTCCTGGCCGATATAGAGGTGGCAGAAGCCGCCGATCAGCCCCATGCCGTACAGTTGTCCGGCCTTCTCCTCGAATCGGCGAATGAGCAGCATCTGGCGGTAGGCGTGAAGCTCTTGCTCCTGGTTGAAATCAGGCATCTCCGCCGCAGGTTCGACGGACGCCCGGCGCACGGCGGCGGGCTGAGCCGCGGGTCGATTGCTGGCAACGGCCATTTTGCTCCTCGGGGTGGGGCTCTTTGTCGGCGAGGCGGCTACTTCCCCAATAGCCGAAATCGCCGCAGGGCGGAAGCGGATGGGGATAAGCGCGGGCGCGGCTCTTTGGGACGGGAAATAGGTAGAAAAAACCGATTTCGCAAATTGCCGCTGTCAGCGGTCCAGCGCGATCAGGGTCGCTTGAGGCGCAGGGTGAGCTCGCGCGGATCGGCGTAGTTGAGCAGCACCCGGGCGCGCTCGTCGAGCATGTCGGGATCGATGCTTTCGGACTTGAGCAGCGAGACGCGGCGTTCCCAATTGGCGCGTTCGGCCTTGAGCGCGTCAAGCTCGGCGCTGAGTTCCGCGATCTGCTGGTCGAGATCCTGCTTCGCGCGCAGCCCGCGGTTGCCGGAATAGGCATTGACGCCGAAATAGCCGATCACCAGCGCGGCGATGGTGTAAAGCGCGAGCGCGTTGAGGACGGTGCGGAACCGCTTCCGGGTCACCATGGCGCAACCTTGCCGGCGCTCCGTTAAGACGGCTTTAATGCATCGGGGTGCGGTGCCCCCTAGAGTCGATCTGCTTGATCTCAGCGCAACGCCTTCAACGCGGCGCGTCCGGCATATCTGGCCTGGCCGCCCAACTCCTCCTCGATGCGCAAGAGCTGATTGTATTTCGCCGTGCGGTCCGAGCGCGCGAGCGAGCCGGTTTTGATCTGCCCGCAGTTGGTCGCGACCGCGAGGTCGGCGATGGTCGCATCCTCGGTCTCGCCGGAGCGGTGCGACATGACCGCGGTGTAGCCGGCCTTATGCGCCATCTCGACTGCGGCGAGCGCCTCGGTGAGCGTGCCGATCTGGTTGACCTTGACCAGAATCGAGTTGGCGATGCCATTCTTGATGCCGTGGGCGAGGCGCGTGACATTGGTCACGAATACATCGTCGCCGACGAGCTGGCATTTGTCGCCGATCAGGCCGGTCAGCATCTTCCAACCTTCGAGGTCGTCCTCGGCCATTCCATCCTCGATCGAAACGATTGGATAGCGCGAGACGAGCTCGGCAAGATAGTTTACCTGCTCTTGTCGCGAGCGAACCTTGCCTTCGCCCTCGTAGCGATAGGCACCATCCTTGAAAAACTCGGTCGCGGCGGGGTCGAGCGCCAGCATAACGTCCTTGCCCGGCGCGAAGCCGGCCTTCTCGATCGCGGTCACGACGAAGTCGAGTGCGGCTTCGGCCGACGGCAGATCGGGGGCAAAGCCGCCCTCGTCGCCCACATTGGTATCGTGACCGGCCTGTTTGAGCGCAGCGCGCAGGGTGTGGAAAATCTCCGACCCCGTGCGCAGCGCCTCCGAGAATGAGGCCGCGCCCACCGGCATGATCATGAATTCCTGAAAGTCGATCGCATTGTCGGCGTGCACGCCGCCATTGAGGATGTTCATCATCGGCACTGGCAGAAGCCGTGCCGCGGTCCCCCCGACATAGCGGTAGAGCGGGGCCTGATGGGCCGCTGCCGCCGCCTTGGCGACCGCGAGCGAAACCCCAAGGATGGCATTGGCGCCGAGGCGGCCTTTGTTTGGCGTGCCATCGAGCGCAATGAGTGTCTCGTCGATCTTGGCCTGGGCCTCGGCGTCCATGCCGCCGACCGCATCGAAAATCTCGCCGTTGATGGCGTCGACCGCCCGGCGCACCCCCTTGCCCAGATACCGCTTGCCGCCGTCACGCAATTCGACCGCCTCGTGCGTCCCGGTCGAGGCCCCCGATGGCACTGCGGCGCGGCCCTTAGTCCCGTCTTCGAGCACGACGTCGACCTCGACCGTCGGATTGCCGCGGCTGTCGAGGATCTCGCGGCCGATGATGTCGGTGATGGCAGTCATGGGGTCCCCGGAGGATCGCAGCGCTCGCGGGGCTTCTACAGGATCGAGAACACCCTTGTCATGCCCCGTGGAAGCGGGGCATCCAGTAACCCGCAGATGAGCGATAACCGAAGTGCCGGGCTCCTCCGGATCGCTTGCTCCCGCGCTTGTGGCCGAACTCGGGGTACCCGAGTTCGACCCGAGGATGAGGACAATGGCTAAAACGCTTCGTCATCTCGGCAAGCCGAGCCGTCTTCCCGCTTCTCCTCAGGCGGCGACGCTCGATCGCGTCGCAAATCCCCACCCCGACACCGAGTATGTCGCGCGCTTCACTGCGCCGGAATTCACCACGCTCTGTCCGATCACCGGTCAGCCCGATTTTGCTTACCTCGTCATCGACTACGCGCCGGGAAAATGGCTGCTGGAGTCGAAGTCGTTCAAGCTTTATCTCGGCAGCTTCCGTAATGTGGGCGCCTTCCACGAGGATTGCACCGTCGCTATCGGCAAGAAACTCGTCGCCCTGCTCAAGCCGAAATTCCTCCGCATCGGCGGCTACTGGTATCCGCGCGGCGGCATACCGATCGACGTCTTCTGGCAGACGGGCAAGTTGCCCGCAAATGTGTGGTTGCCGGACCAAGGCGTGGCGCCCTATCGCGCGCGGGGGTGAGCCCCGGCAACGATCGCCAGCAGCGCCTTCATCTCCTGGCCGGGATCGACCGCGCGCATGATGCCGCCCATGACGGCGATGCCGACCGGACCGGCCGCCAGCACCTCCGCCGCCTTATGGCCGATCTCCGGGCCATAGCCCGGCTTGCTCGGTGTCTCGAAGGCGGGCCCCGCGATGGCATAGTCGACGAGGCGGGGATCGATCGCCGCCGCCTCGGTGGTGGTGTGCACCGACACACCGATGAGCTTGCCCGGTCCCAGCAGTGCGCGGCTTGCGGCCGGATCGCGACCCGCCGACAAGTGAACGCCATCGCTGCCGCAGGCTTTCGCCAACGCGGCATCGCCATGCAACGTCAGACGGGCGCCGTGCCGCCGCGCGATCGGCAACAGCGTCAAAGCGAGCGCGATTTGATCCTCGTCGGACAGGTCCTTTTCCCGCACGCTCACCCAGCGGCAGCCGGCCGAAAGCGCCGCCCTCACGATGTCGGCGAGGGGCAACCGTGCCTGATGTCGGTCAGTCACCAGGAGTAGCGCCGGATCAGGAAGCTTCATGGCAATTCATTCGTCGGCGTTGCGGCGGGCGAAACGAGACCCGCATTCTGCTCTCCGCGGCCTTCGATGAGGGAGGAGCTGTGGCCATAGCGAGGGCCCGCCGTCACGCATAGCGAGGTCGTGCCCTCGTCGCGCCCGGAAGCGGCGCTGCGATGATCACGTACCCACGAGGCCGAATTGCGGGCTCGACGGTTCCCGCGCGCTTTCGAGACCGCGGTGTTGAGCAGCACCGCAGCGCAGCCGATTTCCAGCGCCAGCGCGGCGTCGGAGGCGGTGCCGATACCGGCATCGAGCACGACCGGAACCGCCGACCGTGCGCAGATCAATTCGATCAGATGCGGGTTAGAGATGCCGAGGCCCGAGCCGATCGGCGAACCGAGCGGCATGACCGCCGCAGCGCCGGCGTCGGCGAGCTTGCGGCAGACGACGGGGTCCTCGGTGCAGTAAGGCAATACGGTAAAGCCTTTCGCAACCAGCGTCTCGGTCGCGCGCACGAGCTCTTCGGTGTCGGGATAGAGCAACTCGCGGTCGCCGATGACTTCGAGCTTGATCCAGTTGGTCTCTAACGCCTCGCGCGCAAGCTCGGCGGTCAGCACGGCGTCCTTCGCGGTCTGGCAGCCCGCGGTGTTGGGCAGGAAGTGGATGTGCTTCGGGATGAGATCGACCAGGCTCTCGTCCTCACCCGCCAGGCTGATGCGTCGGACCGAGGCCGTCACCATCTCGGTTCCACTCGCGGCGATGGCGTCGAGCATGAGCTTGCGGTTGGGATAACCGGCGGTGCCGAGGAAGAGACGCGAACCGAACTCGCGGCCAGCAATGATCAAGGGATCGGACATCTCGAAAGCTCCTCAGCCGCCCTGACGGGCGCGTACGATTTCGACGCTGTCGCCGGGGCGAAGCCTCGTCTGCGGCCACGCCGCGCGCGGGACGATGGCGCCGTTGAGCGCGACCGCGATCCCGCGTTGGCCGATGTCGACCGCTTTTTCCTCCAACAAGGCCGCCAGCGTCGCGACGAGCAGCGGCTCGGTCTCCCCGTTGACTCGGATGTTGGTCTCGACGGCGGCTTGCGTCATGGCAGTTTCTCCCTATTCCGCAGCAGCAGGGAGCGAGCCAAATCGCTCGATGCCGAAGGGACGGATTGCGGCCTCGCTGGCACCGTCAAGCACGAGGCGCGCGATGGCATCGGCCGTGATCGGCGTCAGCAGAATTCCGTTGCGATAGTGCCCGGTGGCGTAGATCAGTCCGTCGATCGGTCCGGCACCGAGGATTGGCGCGTCGTCGCGGCTGCCCGGTCGATGCCCAACCCACATCTCATCGATCGGCAGTTCCTCGATCGCAGGCACTGTGCGCCAGGCGGCTTCGAGTAAGGTGAGCATCCCACCTGCGGTCAGCGATGTGTCGTATCCCTTTTCCTCGACCGTCGCCCCCACCAGCAGGCGGCCATCGCGGCGCGGCACCAAATAGGCCGCCGGCGCCCAAACCACATGGGTCAAGAGCGGGGCAGCCGGGTCCATGCGCAATGCGAGCATCTGCCCTTTGACCGGCCGCACCGGCGGCAGCAATTCCGGTCCTAACCCGGCAATGCTCCGCGACCACGCGCCGGCCGCAAGCACGACCACATCTGCCGACACCTTGGCGCCGTCGGCGAGCGTGAGGCCGTCGACGCGCCCGGCCCGCGATGAAATCGTGCTCACCGCCCGATATTCGCTGACGCTGGCGCCGGCCGCTTCGGCAGCGAGGCGCAGCGCCGCCGCGAGCTTGCGATTGTCGACTTGGGTATCTT
>VAZL01000125.1 GCA_005883445.1 Alphaproteobacteria bacterium
CCCTTCTATCAGCTGCTCGGAATTCTGCAGCGCCCCTATGACGACCAGCCTGAAGTCGCCGAGTACGAGCAGCCGCCCCAGCCGTCGGAACGTGTGCTTCAGACCTTCTGCGGAACTTGAGGAAACATTTCAAAGAATGTTCCGCGAGCGCTCGCATCACTTCTGGCCTCCACGCGTGCGATTGACCCGACGAAAGTAATCAAAATCGCGGACGTTCAGTCGATTTGCGCAGTATGTGATAAGTTGTCGCGGCAGCACGGGCAGTGCCGGAGAACATCCAAATGGCAACGATCAAGGTGATGCAGAACGGACCCTATCTCGTCCAAGGTGATGATGTGACGGCGGTTGATTGGAACGGCGCCACCTACGCGATTCCCAAGCGTCCGTTTGCTCTGTGCCGCTGCGGCGGTTCGACTACCAAGCCGTTCTGCGACGGAACCCACTCTCGAACTGGCTTCAAAGCGGCTGAAGCAGCAGTCTCGGACAGCCAGGACAAACCGGCCACCAAACCATAGGTTGGACTTGACCCGCTTCAGTGAACGGCTAGTCGTCACAGTCTAAGCCGCTTTGACGTTACCCCCGTTCGTGGACGGATCTGATTTAGAAAAAAGCCGGTTCTGTCGTTGCCCCATTTCCCTGACGGCTCGGCGCTAGAGATTCGCTGTTTCTGAAGTCCGTTGCTCCTGACGGTCACCGCGAACTCAGTGGACGTCGGGTTACCGGGGACGAGCAGGATTCGCAGGTTCACAGCCCATCATCCCGAGCAAGCCGATCAACAGCTTGCAGCTAAACTTGAGGCGAGCCACCGCGTTCGCTGCAGGCAGACGAGGGCAACGATCGCGACCGGTCGATCATCCGTCCGCTAGTACGTCGCAACCGCAGCTCGGGCGTATAATCGGAAAGGTGCCGCCCGTGATGCTTGCGGACGATGGTCTCCCCCGCAACCGTGAGCCAGTGGGGAACTGCCATGGCCAAGATCGTCTGTGTGCTCTACGAAGATCCCGTTACGGGGTATCCCAGGACCTATGCACGCGGTGACATTCCGCAGATAGAGCGCTACCCCGGCGGTCAAACCACTCCAACGCCCAAGTCGATCGATTTCAGACCGGGGCAACTGCTCGGGAGCGTGTCGGGCGAGCTCGGCCTGCGCAAGTTTCTCGAGTCGCAGGGTCACACGTTGGTCGTCACCGCCGACAAGGACGGTGCGAACAGCGTGTTTGAAAAAGAGCTGGTCGACGCAAACATCGTCATCTCACAACCGTTCTGGCCTGCCTACCTGACAGCCGAGCGAATCGCCAAGGCCCGCAAGCTGCAGCTCGCGATCACCGCCGGTATCGGCTCGGATCATGTTGACCTGCAGGCAGCGATGGAGCGGGGGATGACCGTCGCCGAGGTGACCTACTGCAATAGCATCAGCGTATCCGAGCATGTCGTAATGATGATTCTCGCGCTGGTGCGCAATTATTTGCCGTCGCATCAGTGGGTAGTCGACCGTGGTTGGAACATCGCCGATTGCGTCGCGCGCTCGTACGACCTCGAGGGCATGAACGTCGGCACGGTTGCGGCGGGTCGCATCGGCACCGCCGTGCTCCGGCGTCTCAAGCCATTCGACGTCAAGCTGCATTACACCGACCGGCACCGGCTGCCTGAGGCCATCGAGAAGGAACTGGACCTGACGTTTCACCCGACCACTGAGTCGCTGGTCAGGGTGTGCGACGTGGTCACGATCAACGCGCCGCTGCACCCGGAGACGGAGGGCCTGTTCAACGATGCATTGATCGCGAAGATGAAGCGCGGCGCCTACCTCGTGAACACCGCGCGCGGCAAGATCTGCGATCGCGATGCCGTCGTTCGTGCGCTCAAGAGTGGACAGCTCGCCGGCTATGCCGGTGACGTCTGGTTCCCGCAGCCTGCGCCGCGCGATCATCCGTGGCGAACCATGCCGTTCGAAGCAATGACCCCGCACATCTCCGGCTCGTCGCTGTCTGCGCAGGCCCGATATGCGGCGGGTGTGCGCGAGATCCTTGAGTGTTGGTTCGAGGGCAAGCCGATCCGCGATGAATACCTGATCGTGCAGGGCGGCAAGCTCGCCGGAGCCGGGGCCCACTCCTACAGCGCGGGCGATGCGACCCGGGGCTCCGAGGAGGCGGCGCGATTCAAGACCACGACACGCGCGCCCGATACGACTCATCGCTAAGGCGAACATCGGCTCTGGAGAGGATGAGCGCGGAGGCTATCATGACTATCGCAGCATCCGTGCAAGACTGTCTGGCCCGCGAAGGCGTGCACTACGACATGATCGCGCACGAGCGCACTCGGGACAGCAACAACAGTGCGCAAGCCGCTCACATTCCCGGCGATCAACTGGCCAAGTGCGTCATGTTGGAAGACGAAAAGGGTTACCTCATGGCAGTAGTACCGGCCAGCCACCGGGTGGACCTCGGTGTTTTGCATCGTCAGCTCAATCGCGAGCTCGGGCTCGCGACTGATCGCGAGCTGGTCGAGCTCTTCAAGGACTGCGAGCCGGGCGCATTGCCGCCGCTGGGGCTCGCCTACGGCATCGACACGATTCTCGACGAGAGCCTGGTCGATGCGCCGGACATCTATTTCGAGGCGGGCGATCACCAGTCACTGGTTCACGTGAGTGGAAGCGGCTTTCTCAAATTGATGGCCAACGCGCCGCGCGGCCGGATCAGCCATCACGCGTAGTCATCGAGCAGAGCGAGGGCATTCGCCGAGCACTTCGGCTCGAGGACGTGCACCGGTATAGCGCTCTGATTGTAGCGAGCGCGAATCGCGGCCACTTGGATCCAAGAACGAGGCAACGGGACGGATTTCCGGGAGAGCAACCAACAGTTGGGGCATGCCGCACACAATGTTCTGCCGGCCGTTCGCCTGAATGGTCCGTCGAAGGCCTCTTCAGGCAGCGAACTCGGCGGTTACCGGAGGTTTCTCGGATGCTCGAGCGATTCTCACCGCCCCGCGCGCCCCCGAATCTGGTTGTCCTCCGCTTGGCGCCCATCGTTGCATGCTCGAGGGCGCAGGGCGGCGCGTCGACTCTAGGGCCGCCCGGGGCCCATTGCATGCCGAGGAGACTGAAATGAAGATGATGCTAGGCTTTCCGCACCTAAGGGAACGGATCAGGCACCTCACGCACGATGCGTGGAACTCGATAGTGACGACGACGGATCACCTGAGGACTACGACTCTCCATATCCGCCGCCGCAGAAGTGGCGAGCCGAATTCTACCTCGCAGGACCAGCACAACCGCCCGCACTAGCGGGCGCGACACGCGTTGGCTGACACTTGAGAATTCTGGAGTTTGTCCGGAGTGAGGTGCATGCAGCCGAACGGGTCGCGTGACTGAGGATCCGCGACGTTCGCGGCAGTCAGCGCGGCTGATGATTGCCGTTCCACCCCATGTGCGGCTCGCGCTGCATGGTCGAACTGCACGCCAGATGATGCGGCCGCGATCGAAAGCCCCGGGGAGCATCGGCAACCCAGGCTTTCGGCCTTCAACCGCTCAGACGGTTTCCAGCTCGGGCTCGACTTCCTTTGGCTTGTCCGTCTCGGGCTTCGGGTGATCGGGTGGCGCGCTCGGCCGCAGACGGTCGATCACAGACTCGAGCTCTTCGCGCTTCTGGACCTTCGTCGTTGCCCGCTGCAAGAAGAATCGCTCCTCGTAGCACATGGCCGTCCTCCTGCGATGACTTTATTGTGGGCTCCCTGAACAAAGGATAGCATCCTGGCGGCCACTCCGGCGGTAGTCCTAGAAGTCCCGATGCCGAACACGATTTGTAGTCTCTGTGGCGTGGAGATTCTGGCATGGCGCTTGTCCTGACGTCGCCTGCGTTTGCCGACAACGGTGCAATCCCGAAACAATACACTTGTGAGGGTGCCGATATTTCACCTCCGCTGAATTGGTCAAAGGCCCCGCAAGGCACAAAAACTCTCGCGCTCATCGTCGACGACCCCGATGCACCGGATCCGCGTGCACCGAAGATGACGTGGGTGCACTGGGTCGTCCATAACATACCGGCGGACGCAGAGAGTCTGCCGGAAGGCGCGGCAGAGCGCGGCATGCCAGCGGGAGCAGTGCAGGGGCTCAATGACTGGAGACGTACCGGCTACGGCGGTCCCTGCCCGCCGATCGGCAGACATCGATATTTTCACAAGCTCTACGCAGTCGACACGGTATTGTCCGGTCTCGACCATCCGACGAAAGCCCAACTCCTGAATGCTCTGAAAGGGCACGTGCTCGCGGACGCGCAGCTTGTCGGGACCTATCAGAAGGGAGGGTAAGCTGCGAATCCCCTCCTCTCGCCCAGTTACTTATGACTTGGTAGCCGGTTTGTCCTGGCTGCCCGGAACTGCTGCTTCCGCCGCCTTGAAGCCAGTTCGAGAGTGGGTTCCGTCGCAGAAGGGCTTGGTGGTGGAGCCGCCGCACCGGCACAGAGCAAATGGACGCTTGGGAATCGCGTAGGTGGCGCCGTTCCAATCAACCGCCGTCACATCGTCGCCTTGGACGAGATAGGGTCCGTTCTGAATCACTTTGATCGTTGCCATCTGGATGTTCCCCGGCGGTGTCCGTGCTACGGCGACAACTTACCAAGACCTGCGGGGACGTGCCACAGGGGATTCGAACCCCTGTTACCGCAGTGAAAGGGCGCCACTGTCGCCTCAGACCCTTTGCACTGGGGTCAATCGCTCCCTTGCATCTGGGTCCTCACAATACTTGGACCAACGTATTCAGCATCCGCTAGTCACAGACCTAAGTTGCTGATGCACTGGGCCGTGCCGCAGAGCTGCTCCGGCGTAGTGCACGTTCAGTGCAGTGGCACAAAATTCCCGGGTGTAGTTCTCCTCTATCAGTAAGTAAGCGTCGCGCCAGCCTCCGACAAGGCCGAAGACCCTTGTATGACTGAAAGTCGTCCTCCCTCACTCGGAGCCACGCAGGCCGACACGACGACCCTGCGCGCAACTCGTTGAGATACTCGCTGCTCATGATCAACGCGTCGCCTGGTAGCCTTGCCCGCGCAGCACCCGGCCGGGCAGCGCATTGGTCGAAACGCCGTCGGCGATGACGGGCACCCCATTGACGAGCACCGATTGCATGCCGACCGACAGCTGCTTCGGCGCACTGAAGGTCGCCTTGTCCGTGATCTGCTCTGGATCGAACACGACGATATCGGCCCACAGCCCGGCCTTCAGGACACCGCGATCATTGAGACGCAGACGCGAGGCAGGCAGGCTCGTAAACTTTCGGATAGCCTCTTCGAGGCGCATGCGTCGTTCCTCGCGCACGTATTTGCGCAGCACGCGTGGAAAGGTCCCGTAGGCACGCGGATGCGGAAACTCTTTGCCGAGCAGACCCTCAGGCGAGGTGCCTTCGCTATCGTTGCAGAACGAAACCCAGGGCTGAACGGCGGCGAGCTCAATGTCGGGCTCGCTCATCGCGAAGACAGTCACCGAAGTTCGCGCCCCGTCTTCAATGAGGATGTCGAAAAGCGTGTCCATGGGGTCGGTGCCGCGCGCCTTCGCGATCTCAGCGAGGTTGCGGCCTTGCAGATCGGCCAGCTTGGGATTTAGCGCGGTCGCGATGAGAATCGCTTCCGGACCCGGCACCGACTGCCATTCGTTGTCCCAGTTGGTCGCCGCCGTAGCGAGTTCCGTCTTGAGGCGCGAACGCACCGCGGGGTCCTTGAGCCGCTCGATCAGTTTCGCGTCACCGCCGTCGTGCGCCCACGGGGGAATGAACGCCGATAAGTCGTTGTTCCAAGCCGGGTAGGCATACGTGTCGGCCGCGATATCGATGGCCGCGGCACGGGCGCGGTCGATGCGCGCGACGATCTCCGGCATAAGGCCGAAGTTGCCGACGCCGCCGGCCTTGAGATGCCAGATCTCGACCGGAATGTGCGCGTCGCGACCTATGCGGATCGTCTCGTCGATCGAGGCCATGATCGATTCCTGTTCGGAACGCATGTGTGTCGCGTAGATTCCGCCAAACTGCGCCGCAGTACTCGCGAGGGCGACCAGTTCCTCAGTGCTCGCGTACGGCGCCGGAGCGTATTCCAAGGAGGTCGATACCCCAAGCGCGCCCTGACGCATGGCCGTGGCGACGATCGCCTGCATGCGGGTCAACTCGTCCGGACTCGCCGCGCGGTTGGCATATCCAACGACCATCTCGCGCACCGTCGTCGCGCCGACGTAAGTGCCGATGTTGATCCCGACGCCCTGCTTCTCGAGCCGCGCGAAATACCCCGTGAAGTCGGTCCAGTCCTGCGTAATCCCGTAGTGCTCGAATTTGGGCGCCGCTTCCTTGGCAATCGCGGCATTGACGGGCGCGACGGACTCGCCCTCGCCCGTGATCTCCGTCGTAATTCCCTGAAAGATCTTGGAAGGTACGTGCGGATTCACGAGCAGGGTGAGTTCGGATTGACCGAGCATGTCGATGAACCCAGGCGCAACGACGCGCCCTGCAGCGTTGATACGCCGCTTCGCTATGGCCTTGTCGAGCTGGCCGATCGCGGCGACGCGTCCTGCGCGAATGCCGACGTCGGCAGCGAACCAGGGTGCGCCTGTGCCGTCGATGACTCGGCCGTGCTCGATGATCACGTCGTAGGTCGGCAGCTCCCTATCCGCAGCGAGCGACAGCGGGCCGCCGCATGCGAGGGATAATCCGATGAGCGCGGCAACGCGCCGCATAGCGGCGCGCCAACCGGCATGACGGGTTTCACCCAGAGCCGTATCCAGACGGAGCGCGACCGATCCGGAACTGATGATCGGTCGCTCCGACCTCGCTTACTGTTTGTCGAACACCAAGACGTCCTCGGACTTCTCACCCTTCGCTGTGGTCCCTTTGGATTTCACGGTGAGCGTCTTGCCGTCTTTTGACACGGTGCGAGTACCGGTTTGGACCACCTTTCCCGCCTTCTTCAATGTGAACTTGGCCGTGTTGCTGTCGACCTGCTTGACCGAGTTACTGTCGGCATCGGGGTTACCCGTCACGGGGTAATCCTTACCGTCCAGCTGATAGGTTACCTGGGTTGTCGTCTCTTTTCCGTCGGCGTGCACCGTCTTTATAACGACCGCGATGCTCTGCCCGGATGGCGAGTACGTTCTCACCTGACTCTTGAACGCCGGGCCGGGCTTGAACGTGGACTTATCGACGTTGAGTTGCCAGGTGCCGATCACCGGGTCAGGATCCGCCGCTGCGGCGATCGTTGCGCCACCGGCCGCTGACACGATTGCAAGGATTGCAGGTGCAAGTAGCTTTCTCATGTTCGTCCCCCGTTACTCGATGATGTTATCTGACAGTCCACCCACGATCTTCGAGTGGACACGGCGTGCGCAAGGCGATCGCGTGGCCGCTGACTACTTAGGCGCAGCTGTTGACGCCGGTGCAGCGGCCGGAGCAGCCGATGCGGCATCCGAATTCCAAGTATCGCGGATGATCATCCACTTCCCGTCC
>VAZL01000126.1 GCA_005883445.1 Alphaproteobacteria bacterium
CGGGAAGAATCGCTTGGTGGCGGCCTCGGAGCGGCCGTCGTTGACCCACGCCGCCATGGCGCGCACGGCGCGTGCCGGCCGGTAACAGTCGTAAACCTTGAGCGAGAGCCCGGAGGCGGCGAGGTCGGCCTGCACGCGCTTGAGCGCGGCCGCGACGTCTCGCCGGAGAATGCACTCGGCGGCCTCATAGCCGGGAAGCGGTCGCCCGACGAAATTGTCGGAGCCGGCATAGCGAATGTCCTGCGCGATGCTCGGATCGACGGCGCGAAGATAGACGAAGCCCGCGGGCAAGGCGCCTTGCGCGGCGGCGGCTTGGACCATCGCGGCGAACACGATCGCGGCGGCGATGCCGCTCCCGGCCCGGCCACGACCAATGATAGAGGTACGACGCATCGTAACGACTGCCTTGGCAGGGACTTTCAGCGGCTGCTCCCTCGCTCTAATAAATCCCCGGAATCAGCCGTGACGTGCGGCTGCGGTAGGCGTCGTACTGCTCGCCGAATTGCGTGCGCAGCAGCCGCTCTTCCGCGTGGATGCGCGCGATGAGCGGCGGAATCGTCAGCGCCGTCAGCAGCACGCCGACCATGGAACGAAAGGCCAGCGCCCATCCCAGCGAGTTGACGATGAGGCCCAGGTAGCTGGGGTGACGAATGACGCCATAGACCCCGCGCGTGACCAGCGTATGCCCCGGCTGGATGGCGACGAGCCCGCTGAAGCGGTGGCCGAGCACGAATACCGGCCAAATCCGCAGCGCACCCCCGGCGGCGGAGAGAACGACGCCAAGCCAGCGAATGGCGTCGCCGTCGAGGGTCCAGAAATCCCTCCGATCCGTGTAGGCCGGCAGATAGGCGAGCAAAATTCCGATCACGCCGAAGGCCGCGAGCACCCAGCGGTTGCCACGGTCCTCGCGCTCGCCGGGGCTGAGATTTCCGCCGCTGAACAGCGCGACACCCGTCAGCACGAAACCCACGATCACAAGCGCGATGAGCGGCGGGTGGGAGAAAAAGGCCGCAAAGGAGCCCCAGCCGAGGATCGCGAGCCCGAGATAGGCGAGCGTCGCCACCACGGTAATGAGTGCCATTCTGGGCTTGGGCGTCATGGCCGCCTCGCTCGCATGATCTCTTTCTTATGCGATCGCAGGGAGCGGCGGAATGGCCACTGCTAACGCCGTGCAGATGTTAAGGCTGTGGTGCACTCATCGCATGGTGGCGCGAAATCGGCTTCGGGCGGACGTCGCGCAGGCCGATTCGGGTCCGCCAGTCCTCCAGCCGCACTGATCTAGACCGCCGACCGTTTCACGCGGCGTGCTTTCGGGTGCCGTCGTGCGTTTCGACGCGTATCCCGCGCTGCTCGAAATAGCGCCGCAGCGAATCGACCGCGCCGGAACCTTGGGCGAGGGCGACATAGGTATCCGGCCGGATCAGATAGAGCGCGTCTTGCGCCAAGCCCGCCTGCCCGTATTCCGGCCGCCACGCGAATACATAAAGAGGCAGGCCGCGCTCCTGGCACCAGGTCTTGAGTTGCAGACTCGCGGCACCATAGACATGCACCTGCCAACTCATTGCCTTCAGGGGTTCATAATTGTCGACATCGCCGGCGATGACCCACGGCAGCCGATCGCCGCCGTGAACCGCGCCAGCGCGTCCCTCGCTCAGGGCGCGATGGCGATAATTGATCATAATCTGAGATACCGTCCGGAACATGAATTCGCGAAAGACGCCGAATTTCACCAGTGCCGGAAGTATCGTCGGCACGAGTCGCGTGCGGATTATGTCGGCGAATTTTCCCTCGGCCGTTGCGAGGGTGAACACCCGATCCGTGGTCTTGACCAGGCGGTGTGCGAAAGCGATGCGCTCGGCTTCGTAACTGTCCAACAGCGCGTCGGGCGCGCCGCCGGCAAGAACCGCCTTCAATTTCCAGGCGAGATTCGCGGCCTTTCCGGAAATTCTTCGTCACGCGGTGGTGGACATCTTCGAACTTGAGCGTATCGGCATGTTTGGCGCGTTCGCCTCGCACCGTGCCGATCAGCCGCGCACGTCCTTTCCCGGCTAGCGGAAAGACCGCGAGGAAGTCGACCTCTTCGAGATCGACATGGAGTTCGCCGTCCACGGTTGGGCCGGAGGCTTGGACATCTGCGACATAGAACAGGTGCTCGTAGGTGCCGCCCGGATATCCCGTGCCCATTGTCTCGCGCACGATCGAGTGCGCGCCGTCGCATCCGGCGATGTAGGCGGTCTCGCATGTCTCTTCCCGGCCGTCGGGTCGGCGCAGACGCGCGACGACGCGGCTGCCTTCATCACGGTAGCCGAGAAGTTCGGTCCGCCGCTCGACCGAGACGCCCAGCTTTTCGAGCGTTGCAATCAATAGGCGCTCGTGCTCGTCCTGCGGAAAGATTTGTAAGAATGCGTAGGGAGTCAAATCCGAGCCGATCTCCGCGAAAGAAACGCGCGCCCGGGGTTCGCCCTTGACCCAGAGCCGAACGGCTGGGACCTTGTGACCGCGCGCGACAACGAGATCGGCGAGATCGAGCTGGCGGTAGAGTTCAAGCGTCCGCGCGTGGACGGCGAGCGCGCGTGACGTCGTGCCGGGCTCGGCAGTCTTGTCGATGATGCGCAGCTTCACTCCGAGCTTGGTCAGCCAGAGCGCGAGGACCAGACCGGTGGGCCCGGCCCCCACAATTAGGACATCGCTGCGCGGTATGTCTTGCTCCATGACGACGTGTTCATCACTCTGCGTTGTAAGCTTTTCGAGATCAGACGGGGACTCCCCGCCTGTTTCTGCCGAACTCAACGTCCCAGAATACGTGGCGTTCCCCTTCCCCGCCGTGCATACCTGACACAAACGTGGCGCAAACCATGCGGCCCGCGTCAAGCGATGAGGTAAATCGGACTCGACCAGGCCTGATGGCCGTCGCTCTGCGTCACGCGCACATAGACCGGAAGGTCGGCACCGCCCGGGAACGTTACGACATGATCGACGGAAAGGCGCCGGCTCCAGTCCTGCTCGGGCAGACGATAGACGCTGATCCGCCGGCCGAGGCCGCCGCCGTCGAAGGCGACCGTGTCGTCGGCAAGCGTCGTGAGATCGACCTCGCCGGAGACGACGTTGGTATCGAGCGTGAGCGTGCCGCGCCGCGCCTCGTCGAGCCAGATGTCGATGCCGGCGAGATTGCCGGTCGTCACCGAAGTCCAAGTCAGCGCGGTGCCGGCTGAGGTTTCCTCGACCTTTCGTTCCGGATTGAGGAAATTCACCGGCGCGAAACGCGCAAAGCGATTGCCCGCGAGCGTCAGTTTTCCCTGCCACATGGTCTCGCGGCCGCGGCCGCGGTACTCCGCGCCTTATCGAGGCGTTCGATCGGCGCGGTGCCGATCACCTCAGCGGTAAGCCGCATCGGCACCGAGCCGGGGCGGATGATATCGCCCATCGACGCTTCGCGCACCGCGAATTCCTTGCCGCGCGCGAGCTGCGGGTCTTCGGAAAACCCCGTGACCGGTTGCTCGAACGTGGCGCGCAGATCGAGGAACAGACGCGTGCCGGTGGTGCCGTAATGGCGCCGCCAGCGCAGCGCCTCGAACAAGGCGTCCCGCGTCAGCTCGGGCATGAAATAGCAGGTCAGTCCGCCGATCGCGCCGAAGGTCGACGCGCCGGGTTTGGTCGCGCCCGGGCGTCCCTTGTGATCATCGCTGTGGCACACCACGCCCACGCGGTAGCCCATGTCGAAGGCGTCGTGCAGGAGCCATTCGAACGTCCCCCAGGTCGAGTGCACCTCCACGCTGCGCTCGAGCCGCCCGTCATGGGCGCATTTGATATCGGCGTAGCGCCCGCCGACATGGGCGATGACCACCGCGTCCTCGCCTGCAAGTGCGCGAAACAGCTCATCCGCCGTGTAGACGGCTCTGCTCGAGGTCTGTCCTTCGACGAGAATGTGCGACGAGCGCCGGATCGGGCGGCCTTCGCGCCGGAAGAAGATATTGCGGTCGCCGCCCATACCAGTATTGCCCGACCACTCGTAACCGCTCAGGCAGACGAAACGGCCCGGCGCATCGAACGCGGCGGTCAATCGATTGAGCTCGGCCCAGAACGCGTCGGTGATTTGAAAATCGTTGCCCTGGTGGCCGACCATGTCGATGAAAGCCAAATCGCGCGCGTAGCGGAAATAGCTTTCCGCCGAACCCATGCCGATGGTTTCGCCGCTCTGCCCGTGCAGGTCGCCCCAGTAGCGCCGCAGCGGCGCGGCCGCGACGACGCGCAGCGGATTGGCGCGGGCGAGTTCCTCGCCCTGCGCCAGCAGCCGCAGGTCGAGATCGCAGGCCGCGTCGGCGATGAGATTGTCCAGCACACGCGGGCCGTCGCCACGCTTGATCGCGATGGTTTGCGGCAGTCCGCGGATCGGATGCGACGGCACGAGCGCGAGTTGCTGCTCGGCCTCGCTGGTCGGGTTGCCCCACGCGTCCTCGGCGACGATGGCGAGGCGAAACGGCTCGCCGACGACCGCGAGCGAGGGCCAGATCGCCTTCCAGTGCGCGGCCGGCCCCGGCACCAGCGCAAAGGCCGGCTGCTCCGGCAGCTCGGTGAATTCATAGGTCGCAAATGCATCGATCGACGTCTTGAGCTCGACGCGCGCTTCGCAGTTGGTCTGCAACCGGTATCCGGGCGAGCCCTGCCGGCGGTCGCCCATGCGCACGGTCAGCGTATCGCCGGCGCGCAGATAGCCGCGGCCGACGCGGATCAGCAGCGTGTTCGCGTAGGGCCGGATGTTGAGACGGTCGAACCAGACGTCGAGCTTGGCGCCGTTGCTGGCCTCGACCGTGGTGAAGTTCGCCGCCGCGGGCTTGTCGAATTGCGGCTTGCTCATGTCGGAGGTCGTCCGCCACGAGATTTTCACCATGCCGGTATCGTCGATGCCGAACGTGCCCGCGGTGTAGGTCAAGGTCAGCTCGGCGTAGGCGCCGGCGACAAAAGGCCCGGAGGGCGTGAGCCGGATCGAGCCCATGTGCTCGGGGAGATAGGTAGAGAACGGCATGATCAGATCTCGATCGAGGGGTCGATGCTAGTAACTTGCCCGCCGACGGTGCCGCAACGATTTCGGTGCGCTCCCTCTCCCCGTTTGGGGAGAGGGTTGGGGTGAGGGGTTACGGAACCATCGAGAGACTTTAACCCCTCACCCCACCCTCTCCCTATGGGAGAGGGAGCAGATCGAGTCTGCGGCCGCTTGATCAGCAAACATCATGATTCCAGCGTGGCGAAGCTGCGCTAGCCGGCCAAGAGAAGGGCCGATAGGATAACGACCCCTACGAAGAGCAGGATCATTTTCCAATGGTGAGGGTGCGCGCCGTCGTGGCAGTGCTGACGCTGATCGCCAGCATTCCGATGAGCGCCAAGGCGCAGGAGTGGCCGAACCGGCCGGTTCGTTTCATCGTGCCGTTCCCGGCCGGGGGCTCGACCGACGTGGGCGCCCGTCTCGTCGGTGAGTATTTGTCGCGCAGCCTGCATCAGCAAATCGTCGTCGAGAACAAGTCCGGCGCCAACGGCAATATCGGCATTGAGACCGCGGCCAAGAGCGCAGCCGATGGCTACACGGTCCTGGTTGCCACCGACGCGGTGAGCAGCAATCCGCACGTCTACAAAATGAATGTCGATCCCTTGAAAGGATTGACGCCGGTCATCCAGCTCTCGCGTCAGCCCATGGTGCTGGCGGCCCATCCCTCTCTGGGCGTTGCCTCGCTTGCCGAGTTGATCGCTCTCGCCAAGCAGCAGCCGGGGCTGCGCTACGCGACCGGAAGCGGAGTGGGCGCCCAGCACATGGTGGCGCAGTGGTTCGCGTCGATTGCCGGCATCAAGCTCGAGCAGGTGCCCTATCGCGGCGGCGCCCCGGCGCTCAACGATCTCATCGCCGGACACGTGAAACTCGGATCGCTCGGGTCGACGCCGCTGATCCCGCACTACAAGGCCGGCACGCTGCGGCTCCTCGCGCAATCGACCGAGCAGCGCTCGCCGACCCTACCCGACGTGCCGACCTATCAAGAAGCAGGAATCAAGGGGCTGGTGCTCGATCAATGGGTCGGCGTGTTCGTGCCGGCGGGAACGCCGCCGGCGATCGGCATGCGCCTCAACACCGAGATCAACAAGGCGCTCGCCGAAGCGACGATCCGCGACGGCTTCCTGCAATCCGGCCAGGAGCCGGTCGGCGGCAGCGCCGAAGCATTCTCGCAACTCGTTCACGGCGACTTCGAGACGTACGCACGCCTGGTGAAGGAGCTGAACATCAAAGTCGACTGACGCACGATGATGGATGAACCCAGGATGTGCCCCATTCGCTGAAGGACTGTTGAATATGCAAATTCCTGGACTGACGAGTTTCGAACGTCGTCACCAGCGTCTCATTTCGCACCGTCGTTTCGCCGATCGCATGCTGAAAGCGATCGGACTATGGACCATAATTGCCCTCGTCGGCTTGGCGATCGGAATGGCCGGCTATTCCGCATTCGAGGGTATGTCGCTCGCAGATTCGTACGTCAATGCGGCGATGATTCTGGCTGGCATGGGCCCAATGGGCGAACTGAAAACGACGGCTGGAAAGATTTTTGCAGGATCCTACGCGATCTTCTCGGGTCTTTTGCTTATCATCGCAACCGGCTTCGTGTTGGCTCCGATCTTCCACCGCATATTGCACCATTTCCATGTGGAGACCCATGAGCAGGATTGATCCGAATACTCGCGACATCGGGATCACGTTCTGCCATGGCAGCGGGCGTGGCGCCCTTCTCGCCTAGGTCCGCACCAGCGTGGTTTCATGAGTGTACGCGCTTAGATGAAGCTGACGGATGAAGAACAAGCGCTACGGGCTGGCGCGTTCGGGCGGGCGGCGCAGTGGGCGATCGAGCACCA
>VAZL01000127.1 GCA_005883445.1 Alphaproteobacteria bacterium
CGGCCGCGCATAAGCTCAAGCAGCAACCCTGGATGGTCGACCTCGAACGCCGCGCGATCGGCGCGCTGGAGGCGCTGGGCGTATTGATGACCAATACCTGCATCAACTACCAGACCATCATGCCGCCGCTCATCGGCGAACACGTCGCCTACGGTGATACCGGGGTGGTGATCTACTGCAACAGCGTGTGTGGCGCGCGTTCGAACTTCGAGGGCGGGCCCTCGGCGCTCGCCGCGGCGCTGACCGCACGCACGCCGCGGTACGGCTATCACCTCGAGGAACGGCGGCGGGCGACGCTCGTCGTCAACGTCGGCTGGACGCCACGCGAGCT
>VAZL01000128.1 GCA_005883445.1 Alphaproteobacteria bacterium
TGATGGCGGCTGCCTGGGTGCCGTTGGTCGCCGACGGATCGTCGATGGTCGTGTAAGTGCCGCCGCTCAGAAGGAAGCCGTGGTCGCCGCTGGCGGTGTCGTAACGCCCGACGATCTGTCCCGCGGTGTTGATGCCGAGGGGTTGGGTCAAATGTTTGGTATCCAAGGGATCGACAATCGTGGTGTAAGCGCCTCCGCTCAAAAGGAAGCCGTTGATGCTGGTGGCGGTCGCATAAAAACCTACGATGTCACCCGCGGCGTTGATGCCGACTGCCTGGGTGCCTTGGATGGCCAAGGGATCGTTCAAGCTCGTGAAGGTCTGGACTGGCATGGCGCCGCCTCCTGGGATCGTCTCGCTCGCAAAGCGGTGAGCGCGACCTCTGCGGTTCGGGGCAATTGCCGACGGGGGTTCAGTCCGATGGGACTGCTCAATCCCTTGCGTCGCCTACGGGTGTCTGCTCGTTGGCCGATCAGCCGGGCGCGGTCGCCGACGCGCACGCAGTCGCGCGCCAGCGAGCCGGTGTCCGCTCGTTTGAGTGTCCGTCGACGGTGATGGATGCGCCCAAGTCCGCAGCATGCGCACGCTCTAGCACTGGGCGAAGTGACAAGCTTGCAGGTGGTTCACCGTTATGGCTGGCATAGCGGCTGCCTATCGTCAGGCCGCTCTAATACGGACTGCGGTGTTCGCCACGTCCACGTTGGCTGAAGCGCCGCACGAGGTGACGCACGCGGCGCGAGTCCTTCGAGGGCTAACCGAAGTGCCCGCAAGTGCGCGATCCTTTTTCGCGCAACGCATGCAGTTCGGCCGCAAGCGAAAAGAAGCGGCTTAGAAGACGTCGCTCATGCAATGCTGCATTGTCAGCGGATGGGAGAAGTAGATCTCGGCGTGAACAAGGACGAGTGTTACGGCAAACATGATCAAAAGCGCGGTACCGACCTTGAGAATGAACGCGGCGGTCGGAGCCGGCAGCTGCTCAGCCCACATGGTCATGACGGCCTACCGAATGGATCCAGCAAACAAAAAAAGACGCGCCGTACGTCTTCGCCTTGGGAGCCGACTGGTAGCGCGCTGCTTGCCGCGAACAAGTTTGTCACTGATAGTCACCCATGTGCTCGAACCCAATCTCGGCTGGCGGTAACGAAAGCAGTCACTCACAGTTCAGCCTTGATGTTGGCCGCGCGAATAACTTTGGCCCAGCGTTCGGATTCCACTCTGATGACAGCGGCGAACTCGTCGGGGGTATTCGCCACCGGCACGAAACCGATGGCGTCCAGGCGCTCTTTCACGTCGGGCAACGCCACGCTCCGCACGATTTCCCGATGCAGCAGCTCAATGATCTCCTTCGGCGTTCCGGCGGGAACCAGCATCCCGAGCAAGGTGTCGGCCTCCTGGCCGGGAAATCCCGCTTCCGCGATCGTCGGTACATCGGGCAGCGCGGAGGAGCGCTCAGCGCTCAAGACAGCGAGCCCACGCAGGCTTCCTTCCCTGATGTGCGGTACGGCTGGCGCGAGGACGACGAAGGCGAACTGAGTGTGACCACCGAGAGTCGACTGGATCGCCGGCGCTGAACCATTGAACGGCACGTGCACGAGATCGGCGCCGAGCGACAGCTTGAACAGCTCGCCCGACAAATAGGGCGTGGTTCCCATCCCCGCGGACGCAAAGCTCAGCTTACCTGGATTAGCCTTCACGAACTCGGCGAGTTGCTCGACGCTCTTGACCGGCAGCGACGGACTCGCGACCAGCACGTTCGGCGCATAGGCTGGAAGAGTTACCGGGACGAAGTCCTTGGCCGGGTCGTATGGGACGTGGGGATAAAGGCTCGGATTGACCATGTAGCTCGACGAGACGAGCACGAGGGTATAGCCGTCGGGCGCGGCTCGAGCCGCTGCGCGCATGCCGAGGTTGCCGCCCGCACCGGCTACGTTCTCGACATAGAACTGCCTGCCCAAATGGTCACCGAGCTTCTGCGTCAACAACCGCGCCACGATGTCGGCCGGTCCTCCGGGCGCGAACGGCACGATCACACGCACCGGCCGCGTCGGATAGGTCTGCGCGCGGACGCGCGACGCCACCAACAGCGCGGCAGCGCTTCCTGCCAGATGTATGAATCGTCGGCGGGGAATGTTCATGATGACCTCTTGGCTCGTAAGGAGATTGGACTGGGGCCGATTCCAGACAAGATCAGCGGCACATTGACAGTCACGCGAACACCATCAGGCAGCCCGAGGCCAGGATGATGATCAAGGCCGAGCAGCGGAAAACTTGATCGTTCACCTTCGAGAACATCGACATGCCGATGAAAGTGCCGAGGCCCACCGCCGGCAGCGCCAGCGCGAGATGTCGAAACAGCTCGAAGCCGATCGCGTGCGGCTGCAAGCAGTAGAGGCCGATGGCAAAAATCTGGACCGCGATGATGAAGGGCTGGACCAGCGCGCGCTGGCTCTCTTTCGACAGCCCGCGCAGCTCGCACCATACGACCATGAGCGCGCCCGGCATGGCGGTGAGGCTTCCGAGCGCGCCCGCCGCGAGCCCGACGACGGAAAGGGCGGGCACGGAAGCGGCGCCGGCCGCAGGGGTCAGCGGCCGCCGTATCAGCAAATGCCGCGTCAGCATGTAGAGCGCGTAGCCCGCGAGGAAGACGCCGAAAGCGATGCGGAACGAGTGCGGGTGGACGGTGGCCATGAGCGGCACCGCGACCATCGCGCCTACCATTCCACCGATCCACAGCGGAGCGAGCTCGCGCCACCGAATGAGACGATAGACCTTGACCAAGCTCATGCTCTGCGAAGCGATGCTGCAGAACATCATCAAGGGGATGGCGGCGATCGGCTCGAATACGTGCAGGAGAATGGCGCCGGCCGCGGCCGAGAATGCGAAGCCGGAGAATCCGCTCACCAAGCCGCCGAGAAAGACGGCCGTCGAGAGCATTGCAAGTTCGACCGGCGCTTGCATTCGCGTCCCCCCGGGACGGAAGAGAGCTTGCCGTGGATGCAGGCCGGCAGCCCGACTTGTCGTCCACCCGGCCATTACGGTGCGGAGTGGAATGCGTGCATGAAGCTTGCTGCCGCGAGGCGAGCGTTACGCTTGCGCCATTGCGAACCAAGGCCTGCGCCCGAGATCCGCGAATGTCGGTGATGACATGAGCCCGAACGGGCCCGGCACTCATTGCAGACTTCCAACGAAACCGGAGGCGTTTGGGAGAGAGTGTCGCCTCAGCCACGCCAATCTGGGGTTGCCGCGGCACGTGGCGGGTTCGCTAGCAGCGAGCGGGATGAAAGGCTTGTAGCCTGGCTTATTTTTTCCCGGAGATTTCTTGGAGATTTCCTGGAGATGCCAGGCAGCCGCCGCCCTAGCACCGAATTCCAAGGGCCAGAAGGTCGCCGCAAGGTAAGAACCGCGGCCAACGCCCCGTCGCGCCTCCCCGACACCCGCCTTCACGTATGCGGTTTGGCCAGCAACGCGCTTCACCGCTCGTGTAAAACCTCCTGCTGGTAACGCAGCAGCGGCGACAAGAGATAACTCAGGATCGTGCGCGATCCCGTCTTGATTTCCACTGTCACCGCCATGCCCGGTGACAAATTGACCATTCGGCCATCGATCTGCATTTTGTCGCGGTCGAGCGAGATGCGGGCGCCGTAGTTCAGCTCCTGGCCCGCCGGCTCGCTCGTGTCGTTCTGCGTTCCCAGCGGCCGCTCATTGGGGCGGTCCTGCTTGCGGTCGCGCACGATGGCGTCCTGCGAGACCGTGAGCACCCGCCCGTGCAGGAGGCCGTAACGGGTGAAATTGAAGGTGTCGATCTTGATCTCGGTTTCTTGTCCGGGCTGCACAAAACCGATGTCGCGGTTCGAGACCATGGCCTCGATTTCCAGCCGGCTGTCGCTAGGCACGACCACCAGCAGGGACTGCGCCGGCGTGACAACGCCGCCGACGGTGTGGATCGCGAGCTGCTGCACCACGCCGTCCACCGGGGCGGCGAGCTGCTGAAGTCTGGTCTTCTGCTCGGCCTTGATCAGATCCTGGGTGAGCCCGTTCGCCTTTTGCTCGGTCTTGGCGAGCTCGTCGGAGAGCGTGCGCCGATATTCGGCCACTGTCTGGCCGCGCGTCTCGCGAATCGCGGCCACGGCCGCCTCCGCCGCGAGCAGATGGCTCTTCTGAACGCTGAGTTCCTCTTGTTGCTCGACCAGCAGCTGGAGGGTCTCGAAATAGGTGAGCTTCGAGCCCAGCTCCTTCTCCATGAGCGTCTTGCGGATGTCGACGCGCGGCTGGATGACCGGGATCATGGTCTCGAGCTTGTGGATGGTGGCCGCGGTCGTGG
>VAZL01000129.1 GCA_005883445.1 Alphaproteobacteria bacterium
GTCAACACGCTGGCGCCGGGCTTCACCTTGAGCGACACGGTGATGCGCGAGAATCCCGGTCACGTCGAGACCGCGCGCGAGCGCGCCGTGCAGTCGCGTTCGCTGCGGCGCGACGAGCATCCCCAGGACCTGCTGGGCGCGCTGGTTTTCCTGGCGTCGGCGGAAAGCGATTTCGTCACCGGGCAGACGCTCGCGGTCGACGGCGGCAACGTGAATACCTGATATTCCGGCCTTCAAAGGGGAGATAGTTTCATTATATACTAATTGTCAGTTTTGGATTATTCTAATCTGGACCGCCCAATCGACCGAAGGGAGAAGCGCCATGGCGAGCGCGAGCGCAAGCAAGCGAGCCGAGAGTAAGGCCCCTGGCCCCAAGCACAACATCGAGGCCATGCGGCAGGCGTATTACGAGCGCATCGCCAAGCACGACATGACGCCGCTGTGGAAGGTGATGAAGAACGTCGTCACCAAGGAGCCGGTCACGCGCTGCGTCCCGGTGGTCTGGCATTTCAATGACGTGAAGTCGCTGGTGATGGAGTCGGGCGGTCTGATCAGCGCCGAGGAGGCTCCAAGGCCACCAACACGCTGTTCGCCGGCGTCCAGATGATCCTCCCGGGCGAGGTCGCTCCCGCCCACCGCCACGTCTCCTCGGCCATCCGCTTCGTGCTCGACGGCGAGGGCGCCTATACCGCGGTCGAGGGCGAGAAAGCGTACATGTCGCCCGGCGACTTCGTCATCACCGCCAACTGGGCGCCGCATGACCACGGCAACACCTCCCACAAGCCCATGCTTTGGCTCGACGTGCTCGATTTCCCGCAGGTCAATTTCTTCGAGACCTCGTTCGCCGAGCAGTTCGCCAGCGCAACCCAGCCGACCAGCCGGGCGGACGGGGATTCGCTCAGCTTCTACGCGTCGGGCGTGCTGCCGGATGGCGCGCCGGCGGGGCTCAATCGCAGCCCCGTCATCAACTACACCTACGCGCGCACGCGGCCGATCATCGAGCGCATGATGAAAGCGGGCGACGTCGATAAGCGCCATGGCGCGCGGGTGCGCTATGCCAACCCGATCAACGGCGGCCCGGTGCTGCCGACCATGGGCGCGAACCTCGCGCTCTTCCCCAAGGGCTTCAAGGGCGAGAAATACCGCGCCACCGACGGCACCATCTTTGTCTGCGCCGAAGGGGAGGGCGCGACCACGGTCGACGGCAAGGTACTGGAATGGGGTCCGAACGACGTGTTCGTGGTGCCGCCGTGGAAGCATTACTCCCATCGGGTGGGGAAGGAATCGGTGCTGTTCTCGATCTCCGATCGCCCGGCGCAGGAAGCGCTCGGAATCTGGCGCGAGGATACTCCGTCGCATTAGCGTTCGCGGAAATTTTTGCAATCGCGATAACCGGCGGCAAGCCTGTGCGGCGAGCGTAAGCTCTCCTCGCGCGTGCATCCGTGGTCCTGAATAATCGCGGCGAACATGAGCGGCATGATCTCCTTCGTTCATGACCTGCCTGCGCAGCGCGTCGTGTTCGCGCCGGGCGCGGTCGCCCGCGTCGGCGACGAAGCGGGGCGACTTGGATTGAGTCGGGCGCTGGTGATCGCAACGCCCGGCAGCGGCGCGCGGCTGGGCGGCCGCCTCATCGAAATTTTGGGCGCCCGCGCAGCCGGACTGCATGCGCAGGCCGTGCTGCACGTGCCGAAGCCGGTTGCGGAAGCGGGGGTTGCGGCCGCCCGCGGCGCCGATGGTCTCGTCGCCGCCGGGGGCGGCGCCGCCATCGGCCTTGCCAAGATCATCGCCCGCGATCTCGGCCTGCCGATCATCGCGGTGCCGACCACCTATTCCGGATCGGAAGCGACCGCGATCTGGGGCATGAGCGAGGGCGAGCGCAAATTCACCGGCAAGGATGTTCGCGTGCTGCCGCGCACCATCGTCTACGACCCCGAGCTCACGCTCGCGCTGCCGGCGGCGGTGAGCGCGGCGAGCGGCATGAACGGCATCGCCCATTGCGTCGAGGCGCTATGGGTCGGCGACCGCACGCCGTTCCTGATGGCGCTTGCGAGCGACGCGGCGCGCCGCTTCGCCGTGCATCTGCCGCGCGTGGTCGCGAACGGCGGCGACCGCGAGGCGCGCGCGGAATGTCTCGTCGCCGCCTGGCTCGCCGGCGTGGTGCTCGCCTCAGGCACCGGGCTGCAGCACAAGCTCGCACACGTGCTCGGCGTCCTCGGCCTGCCGCATGCGGAGACCCACGCGATCATCCTTCCCCACGTGACCCGCTTCAACCTCGCGGCGGCACAAGAGGCGCGGGTGCGGCTTGCGGCGGCGCTCGGCGGAGAGGGAGTGGATCGTCTTGCCGAGATGTTGCGCGGCTTTGCCATTCCGCAACGGCTAACCGAAGTCGGGTTCGACCGGCGCAAAACCGATTTCGTTGCGCAGGAAATCGCTGCAATGGGGATCAGCGTCCCGCGCAAAGTATCGGCCGAAGACGTGCGGATGTTGCTCGCCGCGGCGGATTAGCTCTCGCGACCTGCGCTTAGGAAGCGCGGCTGGCCGCGTGCGGACGGTGTCGCTTCCCTGAATTTCCTGTTAAAGTTCCAGTCGTTTCGAGGGCTGAGGGCCCATGCGCCATTTTGCAGGGGCGTTTGTGTGCGCGCTCTTCGTGCTCGGGCTTGTGCGCGAAGCAGCACATGCGCAATCGATTGCGCCCACAGCGGCACCCAAGTTCGAGACGGAGCCTTTCTCGGGCGCCGAGCTTCTTCGCGGCAAACGGATAACGGAGGCCGAGTGTGCCGCGCTGCCGGGCGCTGTGTGGGTGGCCGTCGACCAGCAGGGTGAATGCATCCGCTATTATCACTCGACCGCTGGCGGCGTTGGGCCCGAGGTTGTGGTCTTCTTTTCCACTGAAGTCGCCTCGACCAATGCTCGCGGGGAGGTGAAGCCCTACGACTTCTACGTCAAGCAGACCCCGGCCGCGATGCAGGACCGAAGCGCGGGGTGGTCGCGCAGTCTCAGAATGCCGTATCTCTACCTGGGCCGGCCTGGCACCTACGGCTCTTCAGGCGAGCACGCCAGACGGCGAACCCCACGCGAAATCGATCTTATCTCCGCGGCTCTCGACGCGATCAAATCCCGTCATGGATACACACGCCTCCATCTCGCAGGATATAGCGAGGGCGGCCACGCCGCCGCGGCGCTCTTGGCGCGGCGCAGCGACCTTGGATGCGTCGTGCTTGCATCGTCCCTCCTCTCCGTGCGCAGCAGACTCGCCGAAGCGGGTCGGGATCAGGACGTCACCGGAAACAAACATCCCGTCGATCCAGTCGCGCTCGTCGATCACGTGGTAAAGCGCCCGGATCTTCGCATCATCGTTGTAACCGACCCAGACGATAACGTGATCTCTGCGCGCTCGCAGACCGCTTATGTGAGCCGCGCCAGCGTGGCCGGTTTGCCGGTGCAGCAAATCTTCGCGGCTGCCACTGACTCCAACGCACACGACCTTTGGCGCGCTTGCCTATCGGTGGCGGCGGACTGCGCCCGCGGCGTCAAAGATGATGCGATTGTTTCAAAGTATCAAAACAAAATGCCGGAGACACCACCGGATGCCGATGATCCGCCGTTGAACGCGCCGGGCGTCCTCACTCGCGGCGTTACCGTCAATGAATCTCAATGCAAGAGCCTACGGAACGCGGTCTGGGTGCGAGTTGATGGAACCGGTTATTGCGTACGTTATTGGATATCGGCGGCTGGCGGCTCCAAGGATGAAGCTGTGGTTTTTGTCCATGGTGATCTAGGAGACGCCAAAACGCCGACCAACCTCAATCGATATGCCGCCCTTATGACCGCCGGCCGCATGCAGCGGGACGTACAGCGCTGGTCGCGCGTTTATGGCGGACCCTACATCGCCATTGGACGTCTCGGGGCGTTTGGTTCCTCGGGTGACCACCGCAAACGACGATCCCTGCTTGAAATCCGTGTCGTCATGGCAGCACTCGATGAACTGAAAGTCCGTCACGGTTTAAAACGTTTCCATCTGGCCGGACAGTCGGGCGGGGCACACACCGTCGCCGGGCTTGCGCAAATGCGCGCCGATGTCGGCTGCGCGGTTATGGCAGCCGGCGTTATCTCGGTAAAGACGCGGGCGCGTGACAGCGGTAGGAAAATTGATCCGGGGACCAAAGCTTCGTACGACCCGATTGATCACGTCGGAGCCATGCAGCACCAGCCAGGCCGAAGGATGATCGTCATGTCAGATCCTGACGATCAATTGGTTTCGTTCCACTCGCAACGGGAATTTGCCGAACGCGTGAGGGCGAAAAGCCTTCCGGTCCTGCAGGTCAGCGCTGATTCGGGAACAGAAAATTTCCATGGCCTGCACAATGAGTCGCAAAGCATGGCCATCGACTGCGCGAAGGACATGGACGACAGCGCGCTCGTTGCCAAGTACCAGAACAAGGGGACACCGGGGTCCGGCGGTGTCTCAGCCGTTCGCAGCCGATAGTCGGTCCTGAAGCTGCGTCATCGGCGCACGTGAGTTGCTCGCAGCGCAACTGCGAGTTTCCATCGGGGAGCACGGTCATGAGAATGCTGCCGATTGCACTTTGCATTATGCTGCTTTTGCTCCTTTCTCCGGTGGCTCAGGTGTCCTTCTTCGCGCCAGCGGCAGCGCAAACGCAAACGAAAGCGCAGCCGCAATCGAGAGAAGCGCTCTACCTGAAGTGTCGCAACGCCATCTTCCGGAAATACGGGCAGTCCGGCGCAATATATAGTGTCGGCCCGAGGTACCTTGTGCTGCCATACACGTCCGGCAGCCGGATCGATCAGTGCGTCGCCAACGGCGGCCGCGTCGACTGAGGCGCCTGCCGCGATGGGCTCGCTTGATCACGTCGCCTTCGAGTTTGGCGAGTGGCACGAACGTGAGCCGACTGCACCGGTAAATACCCCTGCGCACGACGCTCGTTGAGCGGTCGACGCGTCAGCCTTCTGTGGGCGGCGGTTCGACCCGGAATCCCTCGCCGGCCTCGAGGGCGATCCGGCGTTGCGCCACCGCGGCGGCCCAGCGCGCGGTGCGCAGCAAGCCGCCGAAGGAAAAGAAATGCGGCGCGATCTCGCCGAGATGCTTGTCGGCGCGCGCCTGCGCCAGCGCGCGCACCAGGGCATCCGGCGCCGACATGGCGAACAGCTGGCGTAGCAGGCCGGCCTGGCGCGCGAGCCCCTGGGCCGATGCCCGCACGCCGCAGTGCTTGGCGTAGCGCAATAGCGTCGCGAGACTGGTCGGGCCGGCAAGGCCGATCCGCACCGGGTGTTCGACGCCGAACTCGCGCAGCCGGCCGATCCATTGCAGGATCGCTTGGGCATCGAAGCCGAACTGGGTGACGATGTGGACCGCCAGGCCGGTGGCCTCCGCGGATTGGATCTTGTCGGCGAGCGAGCGGTCGAGGTCCTGCTGCGATATGCGCGGATGGCCATCGGGATAGGCGGCGATGGCGATCCCCGTGATGCCGTGACGCTGCAGCGCGCCGCCGTCGATCACCTCGATCGCGCTGCGGAAGTCGCCGGCGGGCTCATCGTGATCTCCGGCGATTACCAGCACGCGCGTGACGCCCGCCTGGCCGCTGGCGCGGGCGAGAAAATCATCAAGCTCAAGCGCGCTGGCAAAGCCGCGCACGGCAAGGTGCGGCACCGGCTCGAAGCCGGCCGTGCGCAGCTGCGCCGCGGTTTCGATCGTCTCGCGCGCCGGCCTCCCCGGCACCGCGGTGACATAGACGCTCGCCCCGGCGGGAACGATGCCGGCCAAGGCGGCGACGTCGTCGGCGGACGGCCGCGTCGTTTCGAGCGAGAAGCCGGCCGTGAAATCGGCGATCGCTTCGATCGGATCGGCGCGATCCTCGACGGTAGTCATGACGCAAGCCATGTCTTTCACTCGCGGCGGCGCGAGATCACGTAGGATTCGTCGTAGAACCAGAGCGCGCCGTGCTCGCGCAAAACGTCGCGCGTCGATTCGAGATAACGTCCGTCGGCGACGACCTCGCCGAGCCGGTCGTCCTCGACCTGCGCTACGTAGATCGCCGCGTTCCAGGCCGCAAACAGCGTCGAAGTGCCGATCGACTGGTCGGAAATCTCGCTCGGCAACGTGTGCATGTCGTAGCGGAACAGCGAGCGGTTGTCGGCATAGGCGTT
>VAZL01000130.1 GCA_005883445.1 Alphaproteobacteria bacterium
CCGTCTTTGTAAAGCCGACCGGCGGGCACCTCATCGATCTTCGTCGGATCGCCGGGTGCGAGCCGCAGCAGTTCGCCGTCGCGGCAGAGAACCACCTTGGGGACACCGGCGCGCCGCGCGACCTCGGCGTGCTCGGCCATGTGCAAAGCCTCGCCGTGCACCGGGATCAAGATTTGCGGCCGCACCCAGCCGATCATGTCCCTGAGCTCGTCCACGCGCGGGTGCCCGGAGACATGCACGAGGTGAGTGCGATCGGTGATGACCTCGATGCCCTGGTCGACGAGGCCGTTGATCACCCGCGTGACCGCCTTCTCGTTGCCGGGAATGGCGCGCGAGGAAAAGATCACGCGGTCGCCGCGCGAAAACGCCACTTCAGGATGATCATCCTGGGCGATGCGGGAGAGCGCGGCGCGCGGCTCGCCCTGGCTGCCGGTGCAGAGCGCGAGCACCTTGTCCGGCGGCAGGTGGCCGTAGACCTCGACCGAACGGAAATCCGGGATACCGTCGAGATAGCCGGTCTCGCGCGCGACCTGCGCGATGCGCTCCATGGCGCGGCCGACCAAGACGACCTCGCGTTCGCAGGTGGCCGCGGCCTGCGCCACCGCGCGCAGGCGCGCCACGTTGGAGGCGAAGGTGGTGACGGCCACCCGCGCCGGCGCGCTGCGGACAAGCTCGGCGAGAGATTTCGCAACGTCGGCTTCGGAGGGAGAGCGCCCCTCGCGGAACGCATTGGTGGAGTCGCCGATCAGCGCCAGGCAGCCCTCGTTGCCGAGCGCGCGCAGCTTGGCTTCATCAGTGGGTGGGCCGATAACCGGGGTCGGATCGATCTTCCAATCGCCGGAGTGAAGCACGCTGCCGAGCGGCGTGCGGATGATGAGGCCGTTCGATTCGGGAATCGAATGGGCCATGGATACGAGCTCGATATCGAATGGTCCGAGCGTGAATCGGCCCCCGAGCGGCACGATGTTCACCGGGATCTCGGGCGCACCGGGCTCGCCTTCCAGCTTGGCTTGCAGCAGCGCGGCGGTAAACGGTGTGGCATAGACCGGCAGCTTGAGGCGCGGCCACAGGTCGAGCAGCGCGCCGAAATGATCCTCGTGCGCGTGGGTGAGCACGAGGCCGAGAACATTGCGTCGCTCCTCCACCAGATAGCGTATGTCCGGCATGATGAGATCGACGCCGGGCAGCGCGTCGTCAGCGAAAGCAACCCCGAAATCGACCGCGATCCATTGCCGGCGGTGTTCGTCACCGAAGCCGTAGACCGCGAGATTCATGCCGATCTCGCCAACCCCGCCAAGCGGCGCGAACACGAGTTCGTCGGAGGGGCGCACCATTTGCGTGTTCCGATCAACTCGCCTTATCGGGAGACGACGACGTGCCCGTGAACACATCGCCGGCGGCGATGGTCGTGACGTTGCCGTCGGGCAAGCGCAGCACCAGGGCGCCGGCCTCGTCGAGCGCCTCGAAACAGCCGGCGAGTTCGCGCTCAGCGAGCCGTACACGCACGCCTTCGCCCACGCCGCTCGCGCGGGCAAGCCAGTCGGCGCGGATGGTCGAAAAGCCCTCGCCGGCATTCCACTGCGCGATGCGTCCGAGCATCTTGACCGAGAGCGCGAGAAACAGCGTCTTGGGCGCAACCGGCACGCCGGCAGCGGCGAGGTCGGTCGCGGGAAATTCGGTGTCCGCAGGGTGACGCGCGCAATTGACGCCGATGCCGATGGCGACCGCATTCACGTCGCCCTCCCCTTCGATCAGGATGCCGGCGAATTTGGCGCCCGCGAGTAGGAGGTCGTTCGGCCACTTGATCGCCAGCAGAGGCTTGAGATCGCCGGCGACCTCCACCACGGCATCGTGGATCGCAAGCGCCGCGACGAACGACAGCTGCGGCCAATGCTCGGCGGCCGCCGGTCCGGTGAGCAACAGGCTGGCGTAGAGATTGCCGGGCGGCGATATCCAGGCGCGGCCACGCCGGCCGCGGCCCGCGCTCTGCCGCTCGGCGGTGACCCAGAGCGGCCCGCGCTCGCCGTGCCGCGCGAGTTGCAAAGCCTCGGCATTGGTCGAGCCAAGCACCTCGTGCGCGATGAGCCGCACGCCCGCCGCGCTCGCCCTGGGCTCGAGTTTCATTCAGCGTCAAGCTTCATTCAGAACAGCGACTTTGCCGCCGCATTCGCGGCCTCGATCAGCGGGCTCGGATAGACGAAGAACAGAAGATTGAACAGGCCCGTCACTGCGAGCACGGCCTTGAGCTCGTACGGCATCGGCTCGAACGGCTTGGCCGGCTCGTCAAAATACATCGTCTTGACGATTGCGAGATAATAGTAGGCGCCCACGACGCTGGTGACTACGCCGATGACGGCGAGTGTGAACAGCCCCGCCTGAATCGCCGCGAGAAACACGTAGAACTTGGCGAAAAAGCCTGCGAGCGGCGGAACGCCCGCGAGCGAGAACAACAGCATGGCGAAGAAGAACGCCATGGTCGGCTTGGTGCGAGCAAGGCCGGCGAGATCGGCGATCTGTTCCACCATCTGCCCGTCGCGTCGCATCGACAGGATGCAGGCGAAGGCTCCGAGCGTCATGGCGACATAGATCGCCATATACACCAGCACGCCGTGAACGCCCTGCTGCGTCCCGGCGGCGAGCCCGACGAGCGCGAACCCCATGTGGCCGATGGACGAATAAGCCATCAGCCGCTTGATATTCTTTTGGCCGATGGCGGCGAACGCGCCGAGCGCCATCGAGGCGATGGCGACGAAGACCACGATCTGCTGCCACTGGGTCAAGATGCCGGGAAACGCCACGATGGTCGTGCGCACGAACATGGCGATGCCGGCGACCTTGGGGGCGGCGGCGAAGAAGGCGGTGATCGGCGTCGGCGCGCCCTCGTAGACATCGGGCGTCCACATGTGGAACGGCACCGCCGAAACCTTGAAGCAGAAACCGGCGAACAGGAAAACCAATCCGAACACCAGCCCCAGGCTCGCGGTACCTCCGCCCCCTTGGCTTGCGGCGTTGGCGATGCCGGCGAAGCTCACCGTGCCGGTGAAGCCGTAGATCAGCGATGCACCGTAAAGCAGCATGCCGGAGGACAAGGCGCCGAGCACGAAATATTTCAGCCCAGCCTCGGTCGAGCGCACGGAATCGCGATCGATCGCCGCAACCACATAGAGCGCCAGGCTCATCAGTTCGAGCCCGAGATAAAGCGCGATCAGGTCGGCGGCCGAAATGAGCATCATCATGCCGGTGGTCGATAGCAGGATCAGGATCGAATATTCGAACGTTTCGCGCTTCTCGAGCGCGAGATAGTTCGAAGACATGAGGATCGCCGCCGCCGATCCGGCCAGCGCCAGCAGTTTGAGGAAGCGGGCGAAGCCGTCGACGATGAAACTGCCGCCGAAGGTCACGAGCTTGCCCGCGGGCAGCAAAACAACGATGAGGCCGGTGAGCACCAACAGCAGGATTGCCGCGCCCTCGATGCCCTTGGCGGTCTGCTCGCCGCGGAACGCGCCGACCATCAGCAGCACCATGGCACCGATCGCGAGCACGATTTCCGGCAGGGCCGGCAGCAGCGCGGGAATTTCAACGGTCTCGGTCATCGCTCGGCTTCCAGCCAGTGATCAATGCGCCAGCAAGACGGCGGTCTTCGCCGCGCCGAGGGCGCGGTCGTAGTTTTCGAGCAGTTGCGCCACCGAAGCCGCCGATAGATCGAGCACCGGCTTCGGGTAGATGCCGAATAGGATAGTCAGGACGACCAGCGGCCCAAGCGTGACAATCTCCCGATAGTCGAGATCCTTGATCGTGGCCAGGCTCGCCTTAGTCAGCGGGCCAAAAATGACCTTGCGGTAGAGCCACAGCGCATACGCCGCCGACAGGATGATCCCGGTGGTCGCCAGCGTCGCCACCCAAGTATTGACCCGGAACGTGCCGATCAGCGTCAGGAATTCGCCGATGAAACCCGTGGTACCAGGCAGCCCCACGTTCGCGAGCGTGAATACCATGAACGCCGCCGCATAGAGCGGCATGCGATTGACGAGGCCGCCATAGGCGGCGATTTCGCGGGTATGCATGCGGTCGTAGACCACCCCGACGCACAGGAACAGCGCCGCCGCAAAAATGCCCATAGTGACGAAGCCCATGTGGGCGACCGAGGAATAGGCGATGAGCTTCTTCATGTCCGCCTGCGCGAGCGCGACCAGCGAGGTGTAGATGACCGCGATCACCGAAAGCGCGAAAATCAGCGGAGCAAGGTCGTGCGAGGCCGCCGGAAACATTGGCAGCGAGAAGCGCAGGAAGCCGTAACCGCCCATTTTTAGCAGAATGGCGGCAAGGATGACCGAGCCCGCGGTCGGCGCCTCAACGTGAGCGTCCGGAAGCCAGGTGTGCACCGGCCACATCGGCAGTTTGACCGCGAAGGAGGCGAGAAACGCGAGCCAAGCCCAAGTCTGCAGGCCGCGCGGGAAGCCGTGGCGCAGGAGCGTGGGGATTTCGGTCGTCCCCGCATCCCAGTACATCGCCATGATGGCGAGCAGCATCAGCACGGAACCGAGGAACGTGTAGAGAAAGAACTTGAAGCTGGCGTAGACGCGGCGCGGGCCTCCCCACACCCCGATGATCAGGAACATCGGAATGAGCCCGCCCTCGAAAAACAGATAGAACACCACGAGGTCGAGCGCCGCAAAGGTGCCGACCATGAGCGTCTCGAGCACCAGGAACGCGATCATATATTCCTTGACGCGGTGCTGGATCGGCAGCCAGCTGGCGATGATGCAGACCGGCATCAGCGCGGTCGTCAGGATGAGGAACGGCAGCGAGATGCCATCGACGCCCACGTGGTAAGTGATCGCGCCGACGAGCCAAGGCCGTTTCTCGACGAACTGGAACTCGGCCGACGAGGGGTCGAAGCGGTAGAGCAGGATCAGCGAGATCGCGAAGGTGATCAGCGTGGTCCACAGCGCGACCCAGCGCGCGTTGCGTTTCTCGGCCTCGTCGTCGCCGCGCATCACCATGATGAACAACGCGCCGACGAGCGGCAGGAATATGGTGACGGAGAGGATCGGCCAGCTCATCGTCAGCCCGTCCGCGCGGCGAACATGAACCAGGTGATGAGCGCGGCGACGCCGATCAGCATGGCGAAGGCATAGTGGTAGAGGTATCCGGTCTGCAGCCGCACGACGCCGCGGGTCACGTCGAGGACCCGCGCCGAGACGCCGTCGGGTCCCAAACCGTCGATCGTCCAGCCGTCGCCGTATTTCCACAGCGCGCGGGCCAGCCACAAAGTCGGGCGAACGATCAAGAAGTCGTAGATCTCGTCGAAGTACCACTTGTTGAGCAGGAATTTGTAGAGCGGCTCCTGCTGACGAGCGAGCTCGACCGGCAGTTCCGGCCGGCGAATGTAGAATTCCCAGGCGATGACGAAGCCGATCGCCATCAGCACCGTTGGCGCCATGCCGGCGAGATGGGGAACATGTTCGATATTCTCGAGAATATGGTTGTCGGCCGCGAATTTGAGCGAGCCGCGGAAAAACTCCCCAACGTCGTGGCCGACGAACAGCTCGGAAAACGGGTAGCCGGCGAAGATCGAGCCGACCGCGAGAAAGACGAGCGGGAGCAGCATCACCATCGGGCTTTCGCGCGCCGCATCGTAATGATGGGGGTCGTGCGGGCTGCCGTGGAAGGTCTTGAAGATCAGCCGCCAGGAATAGAACGCGGTCAACGCCGCCGCGAGGGCGGTGGTCCCGAACGCATAAAGCGCCATCGGATTGTTGCTCACATAGGCCGCTGCGATGATGGCATCCTTGGAGAAATAGCCGGCGGTGAGCGGGAAGCCGGTCAACGCCAGCGTGCCGATCACCATGGTCCAGTAGGTGATCGGGAGCTTGTCCTTCAAACCGCCCATGTGGCGGATGTCCTGCTCGTGATGCATCGCGATGATCACGGAGCCGGAACCGAGGAACAGCAGCGCCTTGAAGAAGGCATGCGTGAACAAGTGGAACATGCCGATCGAATAGGCGCCCGTGCCCATGGCGACGAACATGTAGCCGAGCTGCGAGCAG
>VAZL01000983.1 GCA_005883445.1 Alphaproteobacteria bacterium
ACTATGCGCTATGGCCCGCCTTTGTCGCGGCGACCGGCATCGACGCGCAGAAGGTAAACATCAACATCGTCGGCCCCGAGCTGCGCCTGCGGCTGCTGACCGAGAAGAAGCTCGACGCGATCGGTTCGGTCTATGGCTCGGATGCGCCGATCTTTCTATCGCGCGGCATTCCCTACAATCTGATGCTGCACGCGAAATACGGCCTCGAAATGTACAGCAATGCAATCATCACCCATCGCGATCGCCTTAAGAACAATCCGGAGCAGGTCCAAGCGTTAGTCGATGGCGCACTGGAAGGCCTCAAATATAGTTTCCTTGATCCCGAAAAGACGACTGATATCCATCTGGAAATGGTGAAGGAATATGACGGCGCGAGCAGCGACCGAAGTTTTGTTAAATACGGCGTGCTCATCAATACCGCCACAAGCCTCGCGCCTTATCTTGAACAGCAGGGGCTCGGATACATGGAAAACAAGCTGGTCGCTGCCACGCAGGATAAGATTGTCAAATATCTCGGGGTGAAGGCGGAGCAGGATCCGTCTGCGCTCTACACCAATCAGTTTGCCGGCAGGGTGAAGCTCACGCCGGCTGAATGGAAAACCGTTCAGGAGAGCGTGAAGGAATACGCGCTTTAAATGTCGAGTCAACGCGCCCCGCTCGTTCTGGAAGCTCGGTCCAGGCAGTTGACAGGATTGATCTCGATATCCGGCATAACGAGTTCATCTCCTTTTTAGGCCCCTCGGGCTGCGGCAAAAGCACATTGATGTTGATGATCGCCGGGCTTGTTGAGCCGACGAGCGGTGCGATTTGGATCCAGGGCCGCAAGGTGGTAGGGCCGCAGCGCACCACTGGGATCGTGTTTCAAGACCCAGTTCTGCTTCCGTGGCGCACCGTGCTCGATAACGTTCTCCTGCCGATCGAGCTGATGGGGGAGAACGTAGAGTCCTACCGCGACCACGCGCTTGAGCTTCTGAATATCTCTGGAATTGTTGATTTCGCCGACCGCTTGCCCAACGAGCTATCGGGCGGCATGCGCCAGCGCGCCGGGATATGCCGGGCTCTGGTGCAATATCCGACCTTGCTGTTGATGGACGAGCCGTTTAGCGCGCTCGATGCAATGACCCGCGACGACATGAACCTGGAGTTGCTGCGGATCTGGGAGCGCGACCGCAAGACTGTGGTGTTTATCACCCACAGCATCTCGGAGGCGATTTTCCTTTCCGACCGCGTCATCGTGATTAGTAAGCGACCCGGGCGCATCATTGAGGATATCACCATTGCGCTGCCGCGGCCGCGCTTAATCGAGCTCCAGGAAACCATGCAGTTCACGCAGCTCCGTGCTCGCGTGCGCAAACTCATCGAGCATTGATCGCTATGTCCCGCCCACATGGAAAGCACGTTTACCTCGCACTGATGGGCCGTTCGCTTGCGGCACGGCAGGGCGAAGCCCGAGTTAGCGGCGCACTATGGGCCTTCGGTCTGTTCCTGTTTATCCTCGCGATGTGGCAATTCGCGGTCAGTTTTTTTGAAATCCCGGACATCATTCTGCGACAGTTTGTTTATCTCTCATCTGTGGCCGACTCTGCTTCAGACCATCTGGGGTTTCGCGCTTGCAGTCGCTGGCGGCATTGTGCTCGCGGTCATTGTTGCACTTACCGAATTTGGCCGCCGCGCTGTGATGCCGTTATTGGTCGTGGCACAGATTGTGCCGAAAATCGCGGTCGCCCCGCTATTCATGCTGTGGTTCGGGCTCGGCGACCTCTCACGAGTACTAATTGCGTTCTTGGTCGCGTTCTTCCCAATCGTGATCAATACGGTGTCTGGGTTGAGCAGCGTTGATCACAATGTAGTGCTGCTCGGGCGTGCTTTCGCGCGTAGTCGCTGGAAGTTTTTCCTCAAAATCCAGCTCCCTCACGCGGTGCCCTATCTATTTGACGGCATGAAGGTATCGATCACGCTCGCTATCATCGGCGTTATTGTCGCTGAATTTGTCTCGTCCCAACGCGGGCTCGGTTATCTAATCATGTTCGGCAATGGACGGCTCGATACAGCAATGATGATGACCGCAATCGTAGTGCTGAGTTTGATGGGCTTAGCGCTTTACGGTGTAATTGCG
>VAZL01000131.1 GCA_005883445.1 Alphaproteobacteria bacterium
CGACACTGTAGTGGTGGATAGTCTGAAAGCGCTTGACCCTGAATGGCCGATTAGAGAAGCGGACGTTGCTCGGCGCCATTGGCGTGTCCGCTTGAGCCGGCAGCCAACAACGAACATTGGCCAGTTATTCGATCACCTCATCGGCGCGGGCGATGAGCATCGCCGGAAGATCGAAGCCGAGCGCCTTCGCAGTCTTGAGGTTGATCACCAGCTCGTACTTTGCGAAGCTTCGCTAACGGCTCGCCAGCAATTTGTCGCGCATCCTCTTCGGATTCATTCCCGTCCACCGCTTGCAGCCGTGCGAGAATGCGCTCACTCCTTGATAACCCACGAGCCATGCTATCTGAGAAATCGAAAGGCTGGCGTCTCCGAGATAGTGCGCGGCGAGATCGGAGCGGAGTTGATCGAGGATTTCACTGAAACTCAGGCCTTCCGCAGTCAGCCTCCGCGCCAACGTCCGGTTGCTCAGGCCAAGCATCTGCGCAACAGCGGGAAGCTGCGCCTTGCCATGCGGCAGGAGTGGAGTGATCGTATTTTCGATAGCGATACGTAGCGAACTCGCATGGGAGCGACGATACGCTAGCGCCTGCTCGCAAGCGCGCAGCAGTATCTCGTTGAGATACGGATCCGCGCTGACGAGAGGAAGTTGCTTCGCTCTCTTGTCGAAGATGATTTTGTCTGTGTCCGCATCAAACTCTATCTGGCATCCAAAGTATTTTTCGAGCTCGGGAGATTCGCTCGCGCGTCGATGAACGAAATGGACGCCGATCGGGTTCAGACGGCGGTGCGTTGACGCCCTGCAGAAGCGGACAAGCATTGTCACAAAACACTCCATCTGTTGCCGATCGGAATGTCTGGCGACGCCAGCGTAGCGCAAGGCAATTGTGAAATTACGGTCTCCCGAGCATTTGAGAACGAGGCCTGCATTGGCGATCGAACTGTAGCGCTGGACCCGGTCCATCGCATCGCCGAGCGTCTCCGACGAGGCTGCAACATAGTGGAGCAGCCCGATCTGCCGGAGCTCCCCATCGCGCGCTAGCCTGAAGCCAAGCAATGGATCTTTCAGCGCTTTGGCCGCAAGCTCCAGAAACCTGATCTGACTCGCAACGCTGATGCGCACGTCTTTCCTACTTACCTCACTGACAGACAGACCGGCGCTTCTCAGCAGCGGCTGGAGGACAATGCCCGCCTCGCGCAGACGCCTTGCCGCCAACCGCGTCGCCACGCCCAGCGCGTCCGGCTGCAAGGCAAGGTGTCTCGCCTTAGCCCGGCGGCCGGACTTTGCTGCCTTTTCCATCGAGCGGTTGGGAGTGGCCCTGCGCATCGGAACAAGCCCCGAGCACGGCACGCAAGAGCAAATCAATGGCAGCAAATAACAAAACAGCTCGCTCCGCAACTTAATAGAAGCATCCGGCGTTGCGTGGCCGGTGCGTCGGTTGTCTTACCGCGTTTGGTTGCGACGAGCAAAGTTTGGCACAGAGTAACAAATCTTGCGTGGGGCAAAGCGACTAAGAAGCCGACACCCATACCGGATATCGACAAGGCATTGACGCACCATGACATTACAGGAAGCCAAATCGATCGCGCGTCATCTCGGGCTCGCTCTGCGCAAAGTGCGCTCCGGCGACTATCGCGTGAACTTTCGCGATGGAAACGAGCCCGCGCCCTACTACACGGATGATCTCGAAGACGCCGTCAATACCGCGGTCGAGATGGCCCGTAAGAGAGGCAAGTGAGAAGCATCGCCATTGCAGTCGCGCTCATGACGGCAAGCAAGGTGTTTGCCGCCATTCGCGATCGTCTGGAACGCCTTTCCGTTCGCGCTGTACCATTGGAAGGTGCAGCGTCATGACTACGAAAGAGGCTTTCGACATCGTGCTGGCGTTGGCCTTCGACAACATGGTCGATGAAAAGGAAATGCCCGAGATGTACAAGCGGCAATCCGAAGCTCTCGAGATAATCGCGGAAATAGCCAAATACTACGGCTCCAGGCGTAAATGATGCGGGCGCGGGGGACCTTTTCGGTCGGCGGATTGCAACTATGCCACGAGATCACGCGTACGAGCTTATGAAGAATGCCCTGAAAGCGGTTCTGCCGTCTGTCGAGATGTTCGCCCGGATGGCCAAAAGCGCCCCCGCCAAGAAGAATCTGATGATGCAAATTGGGCAAATAAAGGAAGCTCTAAAAGCAGCGGAGCAAGCTGGGCCGCCTTGGCTCGAGTGAAGGGATCACGTCAGCTGACCTGCGTCCGCTTCATAAGTGGGCTTCGGGTCATAAGCGGAAACGCTCAAAGCGACCGCCTCACCTCCGCTTTCCCCCAAAAGCGGACATCCGCGAGCGGCCAAGGAATGTCGGCTTTGTGCCAAAAGGCGACATATGCGGCGCACCAAAACTCGCTCACTCGATCACCTCGTCGGCGCGAGCGAGAAGCATGGGCGGAATGCTTAAACCGAGCGCCCGCGGCATGTTCACTGGCGCTGTTTTATTCGGTCCGTTCCGCAATCTAGCCGGCGAAGAATACCGGCGGGCGTTTGGTGTTGAACTTGGTCTCGGTCTCGTACGCAGCAGCAATCCGAAGCAGCAGGGCCTCCTGAAAGTGGTCGCCCACGATCTGAAGACCGATTGGCAGCGCGTCGGGCGAAAAGCCGCAGGGAATGACAACCGACGGCAAAGCCGTATAGCTGAATGGAATGGTGAATTGCCGGCCTCTTCCGAAGTCCTGGGCGGACGCTTTCAGAAGGGGAGCGGTCGTCGGCAGCGCGGGGGTTAGCAGAGCGTCAACATCCCGGAACGCTTGTTTCACCTCAGCGATGATCGCCGGCCTCTCGCGGATGCGTCCTTCGTATTGCTCCTTTGTGACCTTTGAGCCCACATCGATGTTGTTCGTGACGATTGGACCGAAGAGCTCTGCGGCGTTCGGAGTACTGCGATACTGATCGCCTAGTATCTGATTGAATTCGTAAAGTAGGATCTCGCTGAACAGCTTGGAATAGTCGAGACGGCCTTCCAGCGGCTCGATGCGGATCTCTTTAATCTCGGCCCCGAGACGCGCGAGCGTTTGGCTCGCATCTCGTACGGCTTTGGCGACTGGCTCGTCCACATCCTTAAACGTGTAGTTCTGTACGATGCCAAAGCGCAGGCCCTTGATGCCATCTTCGAGAGTTGTCGCATAGCTCGTACGCGGCTGGGCCCATGACGAATTCGGGTCCTTAGGATCGAAGCCCGCCATCACGTCCAACAGCAGCGCGAGATCGTGAACGTTTCGGGCGAGCGGTCCAACGCAGTCGAGGCTACGCGACCTTGGATAGACGCCGTCGAGGCTGACCAGCCCAAAGGTCGGTCGGATCCCGGTGATGCCCAACCAGGATGCCGGAACCCGAATGGATCCACCCGTATCGGTGCCAGGCCCGCCAAGACAAAGCCCGGCGGTAATCGCGGCGCCAGTTCCGCTCGAAGACCCCCCGGGCGAACGCTCCAAGTTCCACGGATTATGCGTGTCACCAAACGTCGCATTTGTCCCGGACACGCCAGCGGCAAACTCGTTCATGTTGGTCTTGCCAAGGACAACAACACCAGCATCCAAAAGCTTCCGCACCACCGTCGCGTCACGATCGGTGGCTCGATCCTTGAAAGCCTTCGATCCAACGGTTGTCCGCGTCCCGCGCATCTCGAAAAGGTCTTTGACCACAATTGGCACCCCATGCAGCCGCCCGCGGTCCCTGCCAGCGCGCAGCTCCGCATCCCGCTCTGTTGCCGTCTTGAGCGCCTCCTCCTTGAGAACCGCAATAAAGGCGTTGAGCTGCGGCTCAAGCTTCTCGATACCGGTGAGGTACGCCTTGGTGAGATCCGATCGTGGTCGGCAGGTCGGCTGCCCTCGCGACAGCTGGTGCCGCCTTGAGCACGGCACTCACCCCGCCGGCAGCAATCCCTGCAAGCACTGTGCGCCGCGTCGGCGAGAGCACATTCGATGAAAGCATCGGGCCAGGAAGATGGTCAGGCATGGGAGCAGACTCCGCTCGTCGCTGAAGAAGGCCTTGGCCTTCAATTGCAAGGATCGGCCTAATCGTTTCGGCGGTCATGGCGTATGTGCCCTTTTTGCCTGGTGGACCATAATTGTGAGTTGGTCCTTCGCTAGATTGCAAGCGATAAGCATGCCTTCGTAATGTCCAACTTGGGTCACGAGCTGAAGTACTCATAATGACCGGGTTCGGGTCAGTTTTGTCGGATCGGGCTACCGCCCGAGCCAGCGGAATGTCCGCTGTCCTCCCGATAGCTTCCAAACTTGTTCACCGTAGCGAAACGTCGCTTCATGCCGAAGCGGGCAGTGTGGCCGCTATCGTGACGAGGGCCGTGTAATCGGAAGGACGTCGCGCATATACGCGCCGAGCGCCGCGCAAAAGTTTTGGGCGTAGCTCGGCATGGGACGCCGCTTGTCCCACTGGATGACAAAACGGTCTCGCAGCGGCTTTCGCCGATGCGTGACGCGAGCGACTCTCAGCCTGTACCGATCGGTCCGCAGTACGGACGGAATGATGGCCACCCCTTGCCCGGCTTCAGCGAGCGCGAGCAAGGTGTGCGGCGCGCGGCTCTCAAGCAGAATATTGGGCTCAACGTCGGCAACACGACACGCCGCATCGAACAGCCGACGAACCGAGTAGCCAGAATCCAATAGCAGTAACGGATGAGGTGCTATCGAAGCGATATCGATCATGCCTCCGCAGCCAAGCTGGAGCGAAGGAAGGTACGCGGCCAGTACATCGTCGGAAGGCAATACGAGGCTCTCAAACCAGGGATTCACGCCCTGGTCATGCCTGATGCCGAAATGGACCTCGCCGCGTTCCAGCAGTGGCACCTGGTCCATGCCAAGAGCCTCCGTCAACTTTACGCGCACGTTAGGGAAGCGTTTGGCATATCGCGGCAGGAATGTGGACAAGACGCTCTCGATTGTTTGCGGCGATGCGGCCACCTTGAGTACGCCGGAGTCCCCACGTTTGAGTAGCTCGATGCGCTCGCCGAGCGATCCCAGCTGGCTAAGCACTCCGCGGCAATCGCCGAGCAGCTGCTCGCCTCTGGTGGTCAGGAAAAGCCGGCGACCGATGCGGTCAAAAAGCTTGAAGCCGAATTCGTATTCGAGATCACTGATCTGCCGTGACAAAGCAGACTGGCTGATGCGCAGACGCAGGGCCGCCTTCGACACCGTCCCGAGGTCGGCCACCACGACGAAGGTCCGCAGGCGCTTCAGGTCCATCCTGCTTATCTCCAAAATGCATAAAGAATAGAACGATTATGTATTGGACGCCACGGCGGGGGCGCGCATAGCTTCGATCTGGGACGGCCTTTTCGCGGACCAACGCGCGCATTTCATCAGGCTTTTTCCGCGCGGCGCGATCAGTTCAAGTGTCTGGCCGCACGTGACAGCTACATGAATGCTTAGGAGTCAGATATGAGAAACATAGCACACAAGTGGAGTCTGTGTTCGCTGACAGGCCTGACATTCGTGCTGACGGTTGCCTACCTCATGCTACTTTTTTGTAGCAGCGCGACCAGTCAGGAGGGGAGAGAAGTGTCAGGCCCCAGATTTGAATTCGCGCTGATCGGCGACATGCCGTATGACGCTAGGCAAGAAAAGGAGTTTGCCAACCTCATTAGAGAGCTGGACGCAGCTGAGTTGGCCTTTGTCGTTCACAACGGCGATTTGTGGTATGACGGCAAGGAATGGACCGAGCAAGTTGGAGGTTTCCCTCCATGCGGTGACGAGACTTTCAAGCATCGCCTCGGTCTAGTTCAAAGCTCCAAACATCCTTTCATATTCGTGGCTGGCGACAACGAGTGGGCCGATTGTCACCGGGCAAAGCCGCGCGCGTATGGCCCGTTTGAGAGATTAGCGAAGCTCCGCCAGATGTTTTTCCACGGTGATCACAGCCTAGGTCAGCGCACCATCCGGTTGACGAGGCAGAGCGAAGACAGCCGCTACGCTAACTTCCGCGAGAACGTACGCTGGACTCAGGGTGATGTAATGTTCGTCACTCTCCACGTGATAGGCAGCAACAATAACCTAGGCCGTACTCCGGAGATGGACGCTGAGTACTCAGAGCGTAACGCGGCCAACCTGGCGTGGATGAGACAATCCTTCGATCTTGCCACACGTAGCGGAAGCAGAGCAATCATGATCGTTGCTCAGGCCGATCCCCGATTCGAAAATACCTGGCCGGCATACGTGCAGCAGAGATACATGCTGGAGGGCCTGGGTCTTAAATCACCTGAAACGAGAAGGGCAACTGGCTTCGACGAGTTCCTGGCTGCGCTGGAGAGGGAGACCGTGGCCTTCGGCAAGCCCGTGGTCTACGTGCATGGAGATACTCACATCTTTCGCGTCGACAAACCTTTGTTCGGCTCCACAAGCCGACGGATTATCGAAAATTTCACGAGAGTGGAGACCATTGGTTACCCTGATACGCATTGGGTCCGGGCAATCGTTGATCCTAAGGAACCGAATGTATTTAGCTTCAGACTAGAGATCGTAGAGGCGAACCGGGTCAAACATTGATGCAAGGTCCTGTCGCTGCGGCGATACCGACCTGGCAGGCATCAGTCAGCTTCGCTCGCGCTGTTGCCGTTTGCAGCAATCCCCGCCGACGAGCACGTCATCGCGACGCCCGACACGCTCAAGTGGGGTCCCGCCCCACCCAGTTATCCGAAGGGGGCGGAGTTTGCCATCATCACCGGCAATCCGGGGCAGGAAGGCCCGTTCGTCCTGCGCATCAAGGCGCCGGCCGGCTACAAGGTGCCGCCGCACGTGCATCCCGCGGACGAAAACGTGACGGTGATCTCCGGCACCGTGAACTTCGGCATGGGTGACAAAATCGACGCGGCGAAGGAAACCCCGCTCAAG
>VAZL01000984.1:0-1442 GCA_005883445.1 Alphaproteobacteria bacterium
TCACCACCGGCTTTGCCGCCAGCACGGCGCCGTTCGTCCTAATGTTTCCCGCCGACGACCCCGTCAACGCGCCCATGCTCGACCGCATGGTCGCGCTGGCGCGGGGAGGCTGCGACATCGTCTGCGCCAGCCGCTTCATGCCGGGCGGGGCGATGATCGGCTGCCCTTGGCTCAAGGCGGCGCTGGTGCGCAGCGCCAACTTCACCCTGCACCACGTCGCGCGCCTGCCCACCACCGACGCCAGCAACGGCTTTCGCATGTTCTCGCGCCGGGTGATCGACCGGATCGAAGTCGAGTCGCAAGTGGGTTTCTGCTACAGCATCGAGCTCCTGGTGAAGGCCCATCGCCTCGGTTGGACGGTCGCGGAGGTGCCGGTGACGTGGATCGAGCGCCAGAGCGGCGAGAGCCGCTTCCGGGTTCTCAAGTGGCTGCCCGCGTATTTGCGCTGGTACGGCTACGCCTTCGCCACCACGTTCTTGCGGCGGCCGCCGCGCACGGTCACGCTGAAGGAGCCGCGGAGATGAGACCAACGATCATCGATCCATCCACCGTCATTGCCGGGCTTGACCCGGCAATCCATCTTCTTCGAGAGTCCCGCGCGCGCCCCCAGGAACGACGCTGAGAGATTCAACGCCAGCGGAAATAACTCTAGGATGCCGCCCATGAAATGGCCGCGCATACGCTCGCGCCGCACCACGGCGGTGTCGCCGTGGGTGAGCATCATCGCGCGCGAGGTGGAGTTTTCGCGCGGCGCGGCGCCGCAGACCTATCACGCGGTCGAGCAGGCCGATTACATCTCGATCGTCGCGCTCACCCCCAGCGGGAAAATTCCGATCGTGCGGCAGTACCGCCCCGCGCTCGAGGCGTTCGCCTGGGAGCTGCCGGCGGGCCTGGTCGATCCCGGCGAAGACCCCGCCGACGGCTGCCGGCGCGAGCTCATGGAAGAGACCGGCTTCACCGCGCGGACCGTTCACGCGCTGGGCGAGAACTCCGCCTGCACCGGGCGCCTCAACAACCGCATCCACAATTTCTTCGTCGAGGCCGGCGAGCGCGTGCGCGGGTTCGAGCCGGAGCCGGGCATCAGCGTGAAGCTCGTCTCGCCGGCCGAGATCGTGCGCTTGGTCAGGAGCGGAGTGTTCCTTTCGCAGCTCCACATCGGCGCGCTGCTGCTCGCCGAGCTGCACGGCTTTCTGGCGCTGCCGCGCAACCCGCCGCGACCGACGCGCCGCGCACGCAAATAGGTGGGCAACGGCCGCTTCGCCGTTGCCCACGCGACTTCACCAGCGTCGTTATCGACTCGTCAGTGCCGACGACCGCTGATATTGCTGCTGAGGCGCGTGGGCACGCTTCGCTTTGCCCACCCTACGGCTGCGGGCTAGCGTATGAGCGATCTCTTCCTCGGAATTGCCGACCCGGAATTTTGGCGCAACTGCGGCTACGCG
>VAZL01000984.1:1619-1875 GCA_005883445.1 Alphaproteobacteria bacterium
TCGCCGGCCAGGAGTTCGAGGGCCAGGTCGCGCCGGGATCCGAGGATGCGCGCCCGTTGTGGGAGGAGCTGGACCAGGCGCTGCGCGCGGCGAATTGGGTCAGGGTGGCGCCGTCCGGCCTTGCCGTCGGCGATCCTCCGGCCGGCATTCCGCTCTCGCCCAACTCCGGCGTGACCGTATTCGTCACGGCGAGCCGGGCGAACGAACTCGCCCCCACCGCGCACGCCTTGGCCGCGGCGCTGATGGCGGAAGGGCT
>VAZL01000132.1 GCA_005883445.1 Alphaproteobacteria bacterium
CTTGGTGGCCCGGCAACCATGGCACCACCATTTCGGTCAGCCGCCGCTCGCCGGCGATCCCGTACATGATTTGGACCTGGTCCGGACTACCGGCGACCGCGCGTAGCAGCCAGTCACGCCAGGACTGCGCCTCCTCGTAGAAACCGGCGTCCATCAGCGCGATCAGCGTGAGTGTCGCGTCGCGCAGCCAGCAAAAGCGATAATCCCAGTTTCGCACGCCGCCCAGGCATTCCGGCAACGAGGTGGTGGGCGCCGCGACGATGCCGCCGGTCGGCCAATAGGTGAGCGCCTTGAGCGTGATCAGCGAGCGCATGACCGCATCCGAGCAGTGTCCGGGCGGCCGGCATTTTTTCGACCAAGCGGTCCAAAAGTCCTCCGTCGCCTCGAGCGCGGAGCGAGGATCGAGCGGCGGCGGCGGCGACAAATGCGAGGGCACATAGGTGAGGACGAAGGGCACCGTCTGTCCCGCCACCACGGTGAACTTGCCGACGGTCGTCATGTTCTCACCGACGAGATGAACCGGCGTTCGCAGCACGACCATGTCCGGGCCGGCAACGGCCCGCAACGAGCCGTCGTCGGGCCGCGTGACCCAGGGAACGATCGACCCATAGCCGAAGCGCAGCACAAGCTTGGTGCTCATGGTCACTCGGCCCCGCTCCCCGACCACGAGACGGACCACGCTCGAATGCGTTCCCCGCATCGGCATGAAATCGACCAGGGTTACCGCGCCCTCGCTGCATTCGAAGCGTGTTTCCAGAATCAAGGTGTTCGGCCGATACCGCCGGGTGCTGGTGGTTCCGTCGTCGCGCGGGGCGATCAGCCAATGGCCGTGGTCGTCGGAGCCGAGAAGCGCGGCGAAGCAAGCATCGGAATCGAACCGCGGCCAACACAGCCAATCGAGCGAGCCGTTGCGCGCGACCAGCGCGGCCGCCTCGCAATCGCCGATCAGCGCGTAATCCTCGATATGGGACGACATGCGGACCTATGGCCTGAAATCGATGACGACCTTGATGTCGCCTTTGCGGTGCTCGAGCGCCTCATCCCAGCGCTCGAGAGGGACAGTACGCGTAATCAGCCGCCCAAGCCAACGCTTGTCCGCGCGCGCGAGCTCGGCCGCCGCCGTCTCGTAGTGCCGCCGATTGGCATTGACCGTCCCGAATACGACGTCGTTGTCGAGCACCATGGTGCGGTTGAGGCGGCCGATATCGACGTCGAACACCTTTCCGGGCTCGGTGACGCCGGTCAGGCAGACGATTCCGGCCGCCGCCGTCGCGCCGAGACATGCACCGATGAGGCCCACAGCTCCAGTGCACTCCATCAGAATATCGGGAGCCAGCCGTTCGAGGCCCGCCGGGTCGCTGTGGTAGGTCCCGCCGAGATCGCGCACGAGCGCCTCCTTCGGACCACCCTTGTTGTGATCGAGCACATGCACGTCGAGGTCGCGCTGCATTCCCATGAGGGCCGCCAGAAGCCCGATGGGCCCGGCGCCGGTGACGAGCAGCGTCTTCGGCTGCCACGCACGCGCGCGATGGCCGATGCGCTCGGTGTGGTCCCAGGCCTTGGCGAGGATGCTGGCGGGCTCCAGCAACACGCCGAGAATGCCCAGTGCCGGGTCGATCCTGATCGCGAATTCCGGCTCGAGGCGGAAGCGTTCGGCGCCGTAGCCGTGCCGCTCCTTGATCCCGCGTTCGGTGTAGCGCCCGTTGCGGCACATGTCCCACTCGCCGGCGGCGCACGCCAGGCACGGCACAGGATCGGGCCGGCGCACGATCCCGACGATGAGATCGCCGGGCGCAAGCCCGCACCCCGCAGGCGCCGCTTCCACCGCGCCCAGCGATTCATGGCCGAGCACAAGACGCTGCTGACCGGGAGGGGCAGAGCCATAACGGCCATCGAGGATTTCGCGGTCGGTCCCGCACACGCCGAGCGCCAACGTGCGCACCAGGACGGGCCCATCCGATTCCGGCGGGTCGGGAATATCCTCGAGCCTCGCCGAGTTGGCGATGCCGGGCGAAACGGTGATTGCGCGCATCCTGCGCCTCGATTGGCTCGAACTGGAGTCGCGGCGGGCGCTGTCCGCGATAAAGCATTCGGCGCTTGCTCGGAACGCCGTCGTCGGGCTTTCCGGCAAACGCCATTGACGACATCTCTACGCCAGAGGCAAAAAAAAGTTCCTGCGCGCGAAACGAAAATCGGGCCGTCCGCGTTATCTTTTTTATTGTGGGAAAACGGAGGCACGGCATGGAGGCCATCGGACGGCGACGATGGGCAATCGCGGAAGGCTATATCCCCTCCGAAAGCTCGTTTTCCGACCGCGCGCTCATCTCCCACGAGACCGCCTGCATCCTCAACGCCAGCGAGCAGGACGCGCGCGTCGCCATTACCATCTTCTTCGCCAACCGGGAGCCGGTCGGCCCCTACCGCGTGACCGTCGCTGCCCGACGCACGCTGCATTTGCGCTTAAACGATCTCGACGACCCGCAGCCGATCCCGCGCGACACCGACTATGCGTCGGTATTCGAATCCGACGTTCCGATCATCGTGCAGCACACGCGGCTCGATTCGCGCCGAGCCGAAGTCGCACTTTTGTCGACGGTTGCCTACGCTGAAGGCTGATGCGCACATGATCAACTTTCAGGTCAAATTTTCGTTGCCACGGGAAATGGAGTTGCGGAACTTTGCCCACCGCAATACGTTGCGATCAGAGCCGGTCCTGGCAGAGAGGAAAATATGAAAATTGCGCAGATCGCGCCGCTCATGGAGAGCGTGCCGCCGCGACTTTACGGCGGCAGCGAGCGAATCGCCTCCTATCTCACCGATGAGTTGGTCCGAGCGGGCCATGACGTGACGCTTTTTGCGAGCGGGGACTCCGTCTCGAGCGCGCGTTTGGTGCCGTGCGTCCCGATGGCGCTGCGTCTCGACGCCAACGTGCGCGACCCGATCCCCTATTACATGCTGATGCTCGACCGGGTACGCGAGCTCGCCGACGAATTCGACATTCTGCACTTCCACATCGACCAGTTTCATTTTCCCTTGTTTCGGCCGATAGCCCATCGGACCGTGACCACGCTGCATGGCCGGCAAGACCTGCACGATCTCAAGCCGCTCTATGTCGGCTTCAGCGAAATGCCGCTGGTGACGATCTCCAACGCGCAGCGCAAGCCGATCCCGAATGCGAACTTCGTCGCCACCGTCTATCACGGCATCCCGGCCCAATTGCTCAAGCCGAACTACCGGCCCCGCGGCAACTATCTCGCGTTTCTCGGACGCATTTCGCCCGAGAAGCGGCCCGACCGCGCCATCCGAATCGCACGAGCGCTGGAGATCCCGCTCAAGATCGCCGCCAAGGTCGACAAGGTCGACGAAGCCTATTTCCGCGAGAAAATCGTGCCGCTGCTCAACCAACCCGGTGTGGAATTCATCGGCGAGATCGACGAGCGGGCCAAGAGCGAGTTCTTGGGCGATGCGGCGGCGCTGCTGTTCCCAGTGGACTGGCCGGAGCCGTTCGGATTGTCCATGATCGAGGCGATGGCCTGCGGCACGCCGGTCCTCGCCTTCCGTTGCGGCTCCGTGCCCGAGATCGTCGACCACGGCGTCACCGGTTTCATCGTCGGCGCCATGGACGAGGCGATCAGGATGGTGCCGGAGGTGCTCGCGCTCGATCGGCGCGCGGTGCGGCAGCGATTCGATCAGCGCTTTTCCGCTGCGCGCATGGCCAAGGACTATGTTCATGTGTACCGCTCGCTGCTCAAGCGGCCGGCGCTGCCGGAGCGCGAGACCGCCCTGCCGAGGCTGCAGCCGGAGCTGGAAAAAGGCATGAACTGACAGGGCTTTCATGGCGAGTGTGGGCGCCGCGCTCCCGAAATTGCCGTTCGAAATTATTCCCGAGGCGCCGTTCTATATTCCGGCGACGGGCCCTGCGACGCGCCCGCGCCGCACCCTCAAGCACGACGACACCTTCCTCGTTCTCGACAGCCACGGTGATGTGGGCGCATCGGCCGGCGGCGCCGACGGGCTCTTTCATTGCGACACGCGTTTTCTCTCGCATCTCGAGCTTTTGCTCAACGGCACCCAGCCGCTGTTGCTCGGCTCCAACGTGCGCGACGACAATACGCAGCTGACCGTCGATCTGACCAATCCCGACGTGTATTTCGA
>VAZL01000133.1 GCA_005883445.1 Alphaproteobacteria bacterium
CGTCCTATCCGTTGCGTTCTATCTCGCTCCGATCCAGGTCGAGGTTGCCACCCTGTTCTATGTGGGGCTGCTCGCTCCGGCTCTGGGGATAGCCGCCATGGCGGGCTTCATGGCGTGGAACTGGCGCGTGTTCTGGATCCTGCTGGGAGCGGGCTTCCTGGTCACCGCCTTCGTGGTCGTCGGCGCGAGCAACGGCGGCTGGGCGCTTCCGATTTAACCGCGGCGCCGATTTAACCGCAGCACCGATCCATCCGGCCCATCGCCGGCGCGGCTCGATGGCAGGCCGGCCAGCTTGAAGCGCCGTTCCCTCACGTCCACTTCAGGCGCTGCATGAGCGCGCGGCCCATCACCCAGTCCTTGTCGCTCTCGCTGAGAAAGCTCAGCTCTTCCGTGAACTGGGTGATGCGCTGGCGATAGCTCGCCTTGGCGAACGAATTGGTGAGATCGGTGCCCCAATAGCTGCGCTCGGGCCCATAGGCGTCGAACACGCGCTGCACGTGCACCGTGACGTCGCGGAACGGATAAGGCTCGCGCGAAATGCCGGGCGAGGCCGACAGCTTGACGCTGACGTTGGGGTATTTCGCGAGCGCCACGGTGTCCCCGATCGCTTCGTCGAGCTTGCCCTCGTTCGCCATGGCCATGTTCACGCCCAGGTGGTCGATGATCAACGTGAGCTGCGGGTGCCGCTCGGCGATTTTGCCGAACACCGCGGTGCGGCCGGGCGCGAAACACATCACGGGACGTCCGGCCTTTTCGGCCGCCGGCCAGAACCAGTCGGCGGTGCCGTCGGTGAGCCAAGGAATCGTGCGCGGGTTGTTGAAGATCACCCGCACGCCCAGCATGCCCGGCTGCTCCTTCCATTTCGGCAGCAAATCCGCCGACTTGGGATCCTGCAGCGGGATGCGGCCCATGACGCGGAAGCGCTCGGGATAACGCTTGACCGCCTCCAGCCCGTAGTCGTTGCGGTCGCCGGGCCAGGACGGCGGCACGATCACCGCGCGATCGACGCCGGCTTCCTCCATCATCGGCACCAGCCGCTCGATGGTGAAAGGCTCCGGCAACTGCGGTTTGAGGCCGGGGACCCATTGCCAGTCCGGCGACTCCGCCTTCCACAGATGGACCTGCGCATCGACGATCAGGCGCCGGGCGCCCTGCCCGCCCGCCCCGCGCGGACCTTGCGCCGCCAGCACCGCGCCGGCGCCGAGGCCGCTGGCGACAAAGCCTCGTCGACTCGGCATGGGTCGATCCTCCCTCGGTTTGGCGCGGGGCGTTCAGCGACGCCACCTTGCAGCCGATTGTGCGACGTTCCCAACCCGGCCACAACGGGATTGACGGAGGACCGGCTCGGCATCGGCGTCGGGGGTCGCACTGTTTCGCACGGGCAACAATCGCCGATATTTTTCGTGTAGGTGCCGGTCATCGGGTTCGATGGCCGCGCCCGCTCGCGCGGCACTTCGTATAGTAAGCAGGCAGACCGCGGTTGACCGGGCGACTGCCGCGAAGGCCTTCGGGGGCGAAATGGGGACGAGCGGATCGGCTGCGCGGCACGGCTTTTGGTTGCATTCGCTGGCAGGCTCCGCCGTCGCCATCGCGCTTGCGCTCGCTCCGCAGCTGGCGTCGGCAGATGAAGTCGGCGAGAGCTTCTGGACCCCTGGATCCTTCGGGAGCCTCGCCGCCACTGCCTCGCAGCCCGGCTTCTCCCTGACCTCGACCTATTACCACACCTCGACGTCGGCCGGCAGCGAGGTCGCTCGCGCGCGTTTGATCAGGATTGGACGGGTCACGGGCGCGGTCGATGAAAACGTGAGCGCAATCTCTGTGCAGCCTGAAGATCTGGCGACGATCACTCCCTCGTACACCTTCGCGACACCGGTTCTCGGCGGTCAGGCCGCCGTCGCCGTGTCGGCGATCTATGGCCGCAAGCGGACGTCGACCGACGCGCTCATCACGACCCCGCTGGTGGCCGGATCGTTCGCGACCACGCAGTCGCGGTTCGACACGATCAGCGATACGGTCAGCGGTTTCGGGGACTTCTCGCCGCAGGCCTCGCTGCGCTGGAATACCGGCGTTCACAACGTGATGACCTACGTGACCGGCAATGTCCCGCTCGGCGCCTACGATCCTGCCCGCCTCTCGAACATCGGCATCGGGCACGGCGCGTTGGACGGCGGCGTCGGCTACACCTATTTCAACGAGCAGAGCGGATATGAATTTTCGGCGGTGGGGGGAGTGACCTACAACTTCGTCAATCCCGACACCCACTATCAGAGCGGCGTCGATCTCCACTTGGATTGGGGCGCGTCGCGGTTCCTGACCAAGCAGCTCCAGATCGGGTTGGTGGGCTACCTCTACAATCAGGCGAGCTGCGACGGCGGATCGGGAAACCGGGTCGGTTGCTTCCAGTCGCGCGTTGCGGGCGCCGGCGCGCAGCTCGGCTATACCATCTCCATGGGAGAGCTCGACGGAAACGTGAACGTCAAAGCCTATAAGGAGTTCGCCGCGGCGAACCGGCCGGAAGGCTGGAACGTGTGGCTCACCTACACGCTGTCGCCCTCCGAATCTACGTCGGCGCGGCCGGCGGCGCCGAGGCGTTCGCCATAGCAATGACCCCTGTTTGGTCCTAATTCGGACAGTCTGCAGTCACCGTTTGGCCAAGGTGCTGGCGTGCTCTAGGGCTGCGGCATAAGGGGGAGGCCGTACGGGGGAAATTACAAATGGCCAAAGTCCTCAATGAAGCGGCTCGCGACTGCGAGCCCGCGCAGCTCATGCTCTCGCCGAGCGTTCGGCCGTGCCCTTTGGCGTTGGCCGATCGCGATCGCCGCGCCGAGCTCGAGCCTCGCGATCTGACGGCTTGGTTTTTCGGCGATCCGCTGCCGGGCATGTCGGCGCTCGATCGCCGGCGACGTAATGAACAAGCGCATTAGAAGAGCATTAGAAGACAAGCCCACTAGAATATGCGACGCCACGCGCGTCGACGGCGCGTAGCGTGGATGACGTGAAAGCCGTTCCCGGCAAGACGGGAGCGGCGCGGTCGAACTGCGCCCGCGCAAGGCCACGATGCTGTTCGCTATCGAGCCGCCCTGAGAAGGTTCTGCTTCAGGTCCGCGTCGAAGATGGCCGCAGCGATCCGTGGGCCGATGTCCAAACAGTGGAGCGGAAACGGCGTTCAGCGGCGACGGTGCGGTGCTCCGACGTCCGGCCGCGATACACCTCAGGCGGCCGGCGCTTGCGGCGCGCCTGTGAGCGCACCATCGATCCGGCCCGGGTGCATTAGGCGTTTGGTTGTCGCCCGCAAAGCACACTTACGCACAATTCTGACAAGTATCGCCGCGCCTGCTCTCATTTCTGTTTATGACGAATTAATTCGCCGTTCGCTCCCATGAGCAAGCGCTTTTCACCGCCTCATCGCCGCCGGTGGTCGTCAGCTTGGGTCAACTCACGCATTCCTTCCTGGAAAGAGACGCTTGCCATTGTTTTCGCAACGCTGCGGCCGGTCGATTTACACGCCGTTTTTATCCGCCGCCGGTTGGAAAAGTTAATGCCCCGGCCATGTTCCGGAAAGCCTCAAAGCGAGAGCGTCCCGGATCGGGGCGGCGTGCACTTTGGGGTGGGGCCATATCGTGCGCTTTGGGGCGGCTCGTGGCGCTTGGCGAAGTTGTCGCGCAATTGCGAGTACAGCGGTCAACGTGGCGTGCGCCGCGTTGCTTGCCATCACGCCGCCTCGCCCCGACCTGTTGCTGAGGACAGCTCGTATCTGCCTGAAGCTGAGGCGTCCTCGGCGAGCCTACGACGCCCTCGCAGCGGTGAACGCGATTGATGTTCGGCAAATTGCCGACCCTGATCGCACGGCCGAGCAGATTACGAACATAGCGGCAGTGCTCTGCGCGCGCCGCCTGCGAGCGGAGGCGAAGGACATGCTGCACAGCGCAATTGCTTTGGCGCCGCGCGCTGCCGCTCCCCGGTCCGCACTTATCTTGTTGTTGGAAGAGGACCTTCGCGCCGCCGGCGGCAACATATCGTTGGAGCAATGGGCAGAACTAGAGAACCTTTGCGGAAATGGAACAAGAGGCTCGATACCGGGAAGCGCAGACGGCGCCAGTGAGGGCCGTCGCACCGAGACTGCGCATGGAGGCCGAAAATCTGCTGCGGGAGGCAGTGGCGGAAGAACCGTGCGGCGCCGCTCCCCACCTCGCACTTGCTGAGTTCTTGCTGGAGAACCTTCGATATGCGGAGGCTGAGACCGTTGCTGCTGTGGCGGTGCAGCGTTGCCCAACGAGCGTAGAACTGCGCTTGGTTCTTGCGAGAATCCAATTCCGACTCCTGCGACTCGAGGCGGCTGCAAAAACGATCGAGGCGCTGCTTGCCATCGCTCCTGAGAATGGATGGGCCTGGTTCGAATACGGCAAGATCTTGTGGAACTCCTTCGACCGGGCCGATAGCGCCTTTGAGCGCGCCGGAGATCTTTCGGGAAACGATGGCGCTCTGCTGGCAGGCGTCGCTCAACGGTTTCTATACGATCTCGATACGAGAAGGCTGCGAAGTATTACGAGCGACTTCTCAATCTTCATCCGAACATGTGGGACAATTTTGTGATCTGCCGCTATTACGCAACCTGCTTGAAGGAAACTGCCCGCACACAGGAAGCCATCGACATAATCTCAGCGGCCCTCAAGAGCTGCCGGCTCGCGGCCAAACGCGCACAAGGGGAGGGTCTGGAGCTCATTAAACGTGAGGAAGCGCTTCTGCTGTCCCAGGCTGGCCGTTTGGACGAGTCCTTTTCAGCACTGCAATCGATCCGAGACGTCGCGGCACCGACTCCGCGCTACGATCGGGCCGAATATCTGCCCCGCACCCCGGAGCGGCTGCAGCGTCTGGCAGAAATCGTAGACTCGCGCGACGTTTTCGTGTTGTTGCAGGGACCATCATTCGCAACGTTCCCGGCACGACTGCATGAGTTTGCCGACTTCGAATTCGCCATTGCCACTCTCAATTCTTTTCCGCCGGTTGAACGGGAACTGCGACGCATCAATCGTCATGCGGATATATTGCTCTTCACTCAGCCTGGGTCCATTCGCGCTTGGCATCCCGAACTCGTCAAGTTTCTCGCCCGCTCGCCCCCAAACCTGGTGGTGGCGAATCATTACGCACTCTCCGGGCTGTCCGAGTTCGGGCTGAGCGAAAGGGAATTCGTCGCACGGCACGACAAACGACTGCTTCTGGTACATTCCGATGGCCCACCGCTCCCGTCCAGGCCCCTCCACTTCGAGAACGGACCCAGCGTCTCGTGGCTCATCCCGCTCTTACTGTTCGCTCGACCCCGGCGGATTTTTCTATTTGGAGCCGATGGCGGTTCGAATCCAAGCTTCAGCAAACGCCCTTATTTCTACTACGACAACTACGACGCCGCCGCCGAACCGCAGGAATTCCTCAACAGACCTGGCATGGTCTCGTTCAAGGGGCTACCGCGCAAGCTCGACGAATACAACCGCCGCCAGCATATCAATGCCATCAATGGCGACAGAGTCATCGACTTCGCTTTTCGCAGCCTCGAAGCCCACTTCGGGATTCAAGTGCCACCCATATTCAATGTGTGCCCAAACAGCGTCCATCGAATCTTCCCGCGCATCGACATTGACGACGCGCTTGCAAGGCTAGCGGATGGTCGTGCACGCCCGGCCCCTGAGCGGCGGGCGAAGCGCGCGTCGAAACGAGGCCGACGCGCGCGGACTTGCCCAACGATCGGCCGCAACCGCTCGTGATTTATGAATATACGCCCTCAAGCGTGCTGCGGCGTGGTCAGAAACTGCTGCTGTGACGTCTCGGCACCGAGCGGCGTGGTATTCGAGCTGTCGGCTGCGTCGCCGCTGCCGCCAAAGCCCGCCATCGCTTGCACGAGCTGAGAGGTTGATGACCCCATCACCGACGTCGAAGGTTTTGCTCTAGCCCCGGTGCGGCGGCTGGGGGTTATGGGCCGGATCGGTATCGTATTTGAACATCTTCGCGACGATGGGACCTCCAACCAGAGGCTTCAACTCTGCCTCGAGTTCGTCCGCTTTGTCCTTCTCGTAAACCTCCTCACCACCGACATAAAGCGTGAACGACTTCAAGTATTTTGCCTTCTTGGCCGGATCCTCGATGGTTTTTTTGGTCCATTCATAAAGGTGGTAATTTTCGACGCCGTTGGCCTCGGCCTCGCTGACGTAATCGGCGAAAGCGTCGAACTGGCATTTCATGACGGCATCGTGCCGGCTCAAAATATTCGCCAGCGTGGAAATCGACGGAGCTGCCGGATCGTTGCGCGCCACGTGAGCGAATTCATCGCG
>VAZL01000134.1:0-4511 GCA_005883445.1 Alphaproteobacteria bacterium
GCCCCGTCGACTGACGGGCAATCCGACGTCGCAGGCATGACTGCTACCGTGTCCGTGGTCCAACAAAAAGGCGGCTGAAGAGAGAGCCAGGGAATGCCGCGCATGGTTGGTCGCGACGCTCGCGACGCCGCTCGCCGCTCACGCCCGCTGGCGCAGCAATCTGCGGATCACCTTGCCCGTGGTGGTCATCGGCATCTCGTCGATGAAGGCGACCTCGCGCGGATATTCATGGGCGGACAGCCGCGTCTTCACGAATCCCTGGATGTCGGCGGCGAGCGCTTGCGACGGCGGATGTCCCGATTTCAGCACGATGAAGGCCTTCACGATCTCGGTGCGCAGCGCATCCGGCTTGCCCACCACCGCGGCGAGCGCCACCGCGGGATGCCGGATCAGGCAATCCTCGATCTCGGTGGGGCCGATGCGGTAGCCCGACGAGGTGATGACATCGTCGTCGCGCCCCACGAAGGCGACGTAGCCGTCCGCGTCGGTGACGCCCTGATCGCCCGTCGTCATCCACTCGCCGATGAATTTTTCGCACGTCGCGTCGGGCTTGCCCCAATATTGCAAGAACATCACCGGGTCGGGGCGCTCGATCGCGATTTGGCCGAGCTCGCCGGCGGCGCACCGCGAGCCGTCCGGACGGATCACCGCGACGCGATGGCCGGGCACCGGCTTGCCGATGGCGCCCGGCCGCGAAACATCGATCGCCGCGCAGGAGGCCAGCACCAGATTGCATTCGGTCTGGCCATAGAACTCGTTGATCGTGATGCCGAGCGCCGACTTGCCCCACTCGTAGGTCTCCGCCCCGAGCGCCTCGCCGCCCGAGCCGACCGAGCGCAGGCGCACGTTGGCATTGGGGCGCGGCACTGAGCGCAACATGCGCAGCGCCGTCGGCGGGATGAAGGCGTTGCGCACGCCCATCTTCGCCATCACCGCGAAGGCCTGCTCCGGGTCGAACTTGTCGAATTTTTGCGCCACCACCGGCACGCCGTAATGCAGGCCCGGCAGCAGCACGTTGAGGAGCCCCCCGGCCCAGGCCCAGTCCGCCGGCGTCCAGAACCGGTCGCCGGGCTGGGGCAGAAATTCGTGCGGAAACTCGATGCCGGGGAGATGCCCGAGCAGCACCCGGTGGGCATGCAGCGCGCCTTTGGGCGGCCCCGTCGTGCCGGACGTGTAGACCATCAGCGCGGGGTCGTCGGGCGTGGTGGCGACCGGCGCGAAGTCGCTGGCGGCACGCGCGAGTACCGCGTGGAAGTCCTCAGCGCCGTCCGCCGACCCGTCGATCGACCACACGAATTCGAGGCCGGAGGCGACGTCGCGTCCGGCCGCGAGCTTCGCAAGCCCCTGCGCGTTGGTGATCAGCGCCCGCGCGCCGGAGTCCGCGAGGCGATAGGCGATGGCGTCGACGCCGAACAGCATCGCCAGCGGCAGCGCGATGGCGCCGAGCTTGTAGATGGCGATGTGGCTCACCGCCACCGCCGGTCCTTGTGCGAGGAGCAGCGCGATGCGATCCCCGCGCCCGATGCCGCGGGCGGCGAGCGCGTTGGCGAGGCGGTTCGAGGCTTCGCGCAGCGCGCCGTAGCTCACCTGTTCCACCGCGCCGTCGGCGCCCAGGTTGAAAATGGCGGTGCGCGCGGGATCGATCTCGGCCCAGCGGTCGCAGACATCGACGCCGATATTGTAGCGCGCCGGGATCTGCCAGCGGAACGAGCGGTAGAGCGCACCGTAGTCGCGCGCGGTGGGAAGGACGTGGCTTGCGTACATCGCGGCGCAGGCTAGTGATGCGCGTGCAGGAGGTCCAGGGTTCGAGCACCCCGTGTTCGCACGCCGCTAACGCCCAAGAGCAAGAAGAGTTACGGACGAGCGAGGCCTGCGGGGACCCAGCTCACGAATACGTGCGTCGACGAACGGGATATAGTCTATAAGCCGTGCGGGCGGCGATCACTTCGCGTTGGCGAGCTTGACCCTGGCTTTGTGTCTTTGTCGCCTGCCGGCGTCGGCAACCCGACTGCGTTTCTGGCGGAATGTCGATGCGACGCTGCTCGATTCCCCGCGTTGCTGGACATGCGCGGGATCATTGCCGGGCATCGGGCGGGCGAGCCCGTATTTCGCGCCATGAGCGTCGATCCATTTCCAGACGTCTTCCGGATTGCTTCCGTCCACAGCGGTGACGTCGACGGCGCGGCCGTGGCCATAACCGCCGGTTCGCCGGCTTCCGCCATGCAGGGAATTTCCGCCGCGGGCCTTGAAGCCTGCGGCGAGACGTTGGCGATAGTCGTCACGGAATGCGCTCAACATCGACCAGTTAACGCCGTCGGCGTCCATCGCGCGTCCCGCATTGAAAAGCTGCTCGCGGAAGCCGGGATCCATGCCGCCGATCACGTAATCCTGCAAGGACAGGCCCATGCGCTTGGCGGCGGTCGGGTCCTTCCACGTGAAGTCGCCACTCGAATCCTTTTTGACGGGCGCTCGTTGATAGACCTCCCAGAGATAGTCGTCGATGCCGTCGAGGATTGCAGAGCCCCGCTTGCGACGCAGCTCGATGCTTTCCGGCTCCGCCGACTCCTTGCCCGGGAACGCAACGAAAGCACCCACCTTGATCAGCGCGCGCCTGATCGCCTGGCGCGCCGCGGCCGCGATGGATAGGGGCGGATCGGGATTGACGAACCGCACGGTTTGAACCGCGCGCGGATAAGCGGCGCCGGCTTCGTCTTTTTGGTCAGCTGCGTCGGCGCCTTCCGAGCGGGGCTGGGACGGCGCCGCCCGACGATAGACGACGGTCTCGTTGTTGGCGGGCTCGACGCCGGTCGCGGCCGGTTCGGCGTCGCGGTAGTTCATAATGGCCAAAGCCACCATGGCCACGGCCAAGGCGCCGGCTGCGAGCTTGAGCCCGAACATGGTGCGAGAAAGTATCGCGCCTAAAACGATTGCCGATCGGCGCAGCACGCGAGCGATCATTGACCGGCGCAACCTCAGCACGATCGTCGGTCGGCGCAGCGTCCTTTCGAGCGCCGGCCGCAACGGTGACAGTCGTATGCGAGTCCGGCGCAATGCCACGAGGGCGCGCGGATGTCGCACCACGGTGACCAGCTGTCCCGCCAAGCGAAAGCCCCCCTGCCGATCACTCTGGGCGGAGATGTCCCGCTGGAACCGGCGTGCGCGCAACCCTCCCCAGGGCGACAACCGCGTCAACGCCCGCACTTTCCAAGCCAGACGAAAGCGAGTGATCCCCAATCCCAGAAGATGATCCCCAACGGGCGGAAGTTGAATTGATAAATAAGGAAAAAAATTGGCCTCACGGGGACCAACTGACGGCGAGGCCGTGGTGCAAAGTCCCCCGTTAAGGGTTCCTACAGCACGATTTTCCACCGCTTGGAGCCCATCGGCGAGACGATACGGTCGACCCCCTCCGGCGTCGCTCCCGCCCCCAGCAAAGCGCATTCGCGGGGCGCGGCAGGCCCAGCAGCCTTTGCCCGGCGCCCGCGAGCCGGTAAACAAGTGACCGCCGCCGGGCGCAGCCCATCCAGCCTCGAGATGCGATCCTTCGATGATTGAGGAGCCGAGCGCGCGCGTCGCCCCAGAGAGCGACATCGACTATCGCTTGCTGATCCCGTTCCTCGCCCATGTGATGCTGATCCAGACGCTGATCCTCATCATCCGGATCACGACCTCCTACCGGGCGATCGAGCTTGGCCTTCCCGTCGTCTGGCTCGGCATCATCGCCACGGGTTTCGCCATCATCCCGGTGTTCACGGCCCTGCGGGTGGGACGCTGGATCGACCGCGGTAATGACGCCCGGGCGGCCTGGCTCGGCTCGGCGCTGGTTTTGGTGGCCTGTATCGGCTTCTGGGCCTGGCCGGACTCGGCGATGCATCTGCTGGGATTCTCCGTGCTCTTGGGCTTCGGCCACATGTTTTGCATGGCCGGCCATCAGATGCTGGCGGTGCGCTCGGGAGGCAGGCGCAGCCGGGAAACCGCGCTCGGCTACTACATGGTGGCCGCCTCGATTGGACAGGGACTCGGCCCCTTCGTGGTGGGCTGGCCTCGCCGCCGCCGCTGCGAGCGTGATCGTCGCGGTGTTGATCAGGCCCGCCGCACTCAAAGCGCGCCGTCATGACCCGGGCGAGTTCGTCCCGATCGGCAAACTGCTCACGCTACGCGGCTTTGCCGCCGTCATGCTCTCGAGCGTGGTGACGGTCACGTCGCTCGATCTCTTGGTAATCTATTTACCGGCGCTCGGCGCGGAACGGCACATCGGTTCCGACCACATCGGCCTGCTCTTGACCGTCCGCTCGCTGGCTTCGCTGGTCTCGCGCGTGTTCTACGCCCGGCTGATCTTCGCCATCGGCCGCACCCCGCTCACCTTGACGAGCATGCTCGGAAGCGCGGCCGCCTTCCTGGTCCTGGCGTTGCCGCTCTCGCTGCCGACGATGTACGGGATTCTCATCTGCCTGGGCTTTGCGATGGGCATCGCCTCTACCCTAACCCTCTCAGGCGTCATGCATCTCGCG
>VAZL01000134.1:4648-7568 GCA_005883445.1 Alphaproteobacteria bacterium
ACGATGCCCGACCCGATCCAAATCCGCATGGGAGGCTACGGCCCCGCGAGCACCGGCTTCAGCCGCGCGCTCAAATCCATCGGCGACCGGCTGACGGCCGAATTCGGCGACCGCGTCGACGTGAAATATGTCTGGAACATCATGGAGCTCGGCTATCGCGCCGAGGACATTCTGTGGCTGGTCGAGCACGGGCTGTTGACGCTCGGCTACCAATCGTCGAGCTACCTGACCGATCGGGTGCCCGATCTCGGCATCGCCGATTTGCCATTCCTGTTCGCGCGCACGCAGGCCGCACGCGCGGCGATGGACGGCGCGCTCGGCGACCTGCTCGCCCGCAAGATCGAGGAGCGCCTGAACTACCGCGTGCTCGGCTGGTTCGAGAACGGCTTTCGGCACATCTCGAATCGCGTACGGGAGGTACGCGCACCCGCGGACCTGGCGGGCCTGCGGATTCGAGTCCTGCCGAGCAAATTGCAGGCCCGGACATTTGAGTTGCTCGGCGCGGTGCCGATACGCATGGATCTGACCCAGGCGATCGCGATGATCGCCGCCGGCACCATCGACGCGCAGGAGAATCCGCTTTCGAACACCGTGACTTACGGTGTGCACAAATTCCACCGCTTCCACACGCTGAGCAATCACTTCTACATCTCGCGGCCGATCTTCCTCCACCGCACGGCGTTCGATGCCTGGCCCGCCGATCTCCAGCGCGCCATGCGAAGCGCCGTAACGGAAGCGGTGGCGTTTCAGCGCGCCCTGCACGTGCAGGAGGAGGAAGACGCGCGCAAAGCCATCGAGGCGCAGGGCTGCGAGATCGTCGAACTCGGCGCCGCCGAGCACGATGCCTTCGCCGCCGCGGTCGAGCCGCTGCTCAACGAGGCACGGGCGACCTTCGGGCGGGCGCTGTTCGACTTGACGTGTTCGACTTGACGGCCGAGCCCGTGGCGTGACGTGAGCGGTGGTGCGCACGCGATAACGCGGGCGGCGCCCTACCCCCGCCGTTCGTCGGGCTCCGCCAGGATCAGCGCCCAGAACACCTTGTATTTGGATTTCGGCGCGTAGGCCGCGGCGATGCCCATGCGGGTCGCGCCCTTGAGCAGCATGTTGGCGCGATGCGGCGGCGAGTCGCGCCAGCCGGAGAAGGCCTGCGCCAGGGTGTGGTAGCCGGCGCCGACATTCTCCGCCGCGGTGCGGGCGCGATAGCCCCCGCCCCTGAGCCGGTCGTGGAAGCTGCGCGCCACGTCGTGACTGAGGGTGTCACGGCCCGCCATCGCCTGGGCCTGCGCCGCGGCGAGCTTCATGAGTTCCGGATCGAGGGTGACCGCCGTGAGCCCGTTGTTGGTGCGGTAGCCGGAGATCATGGAGGCGGCCATCGCCGCGTCGACCTGCGCGTCCTTGGTCGCGAGGCTGGCATAAAAGCTCGGCTCAGCAGGCAGATCGCGCTCGCCGGCGCAGGCGCAAAGGAGCGCCGTTACCGCAATCGCGGCAAGACGCGCGCCAAGGCACACCCATGGGCGGTGAAAGGTCATCCCCCGGTCCCCCGTTTTCCCTTAGGCAATCGATATCCGGCAACAGCATGGCGGAAGCATGGAAGCCGCGCTGGCTTGCGCCGGTTAATTTTCTCTTTCGCGGCAAGTTGTGAGGCGCGGGCGCTCGCGGCTGCGGACCATCTCGCAAATCCTGATCGCGCGGCGCAGCCAGAGAGGGATCAAAGTCCGCCCTTGTAGATCGGCGCCGGCTGCGAGAAGAAGCTTTCCAGGATGTGATAGCAGATGGCGTAGTTCTTCTGATGAAACGAGGCATGCGCGATGCCGGGCATGACAGCGAATTGCTTGTCCGGGTTGGGCAACCGCTCGAAGAACTTCACGAGGTCGGCAAAGCTCGCGATGCCGTCGTATTGGCCGCGCATGATGAGGGTCGGCACCGTGATTTTCTCGGGATCGCAGACCGGCAGATTGGCGCACATATCGACATAGGTGCCGGTCGGCACGGAGTCGTCGAGCTTGAGGATGGCGTCGGCGAACGCCTCGATGACGACGTCATCGGCGGTGCCAGGATGGTCGCGCTCGAAGATCGAGCGCACGAATTTGCGGTCGATCGGACGCCGGTTCTTGGCGCGGAACTCGGGCAGCCGCTTGCTGCGCTCGGCAAGTGTCGGGGAACCTTCGCCGGTCCACACCATGGCATCGAGCGCGAGCCGCGCGACCATCTCCGGGTGGCGCTGCGCGAACAAGGCCGCGCGCAACGCGCCGGACGAAATCCCGTAGACCAGAAGCGGGCGCTTGCCGCGTACTCTCTCGATATAGGTCGCGGCCGCGAAGCAGTCGTCGGCGCCGTAGGCGATGGGCGCGTTGTTGTCGCGGGTCTTGGTGGAGCGGCCGTAGCCCTCCATGTCCACGCACCAGGTGTCGTAGCCGCGCCGCGCGAAGAAATCCATCGCCGAGGAATCGGCGCGCCCCGGCACCTGCAGGTCGAAGGTCGGCTGCGAGGCCATGGACGAGCCGTGCACGAACAAGATTCTGCCGGCGGGGCCCGAAGGATCGCCGGCGTGCTTGTTCCACAGGAACAGACGGACATCGCTGCCCTTCTCGGTCCAGTGCTCCTCGCCGCGCATGACGGCGGCGGGCGAAATGGGCTTGTTCATTGCGGGACTCCTCGTTCTCGACGTGTCACTTTAGTTTATTCGATCACCTCGTCGGCGAGAGCGAGCAGCCGATCCGGCACCTCGAGCCCGAGCGCCTTCGCGGTCTTGAGGTTGATCACCAACTCGAATTTGGTCGGCTGTAGCACCGGCAGATCGGCCGGCTTCTCGCCCTTGAGAACTCGCCCCACATAGGCGCCGGCCTGGCGATAGCCGTCCCAAAAATGCGGCCCGTAGCTGATCAGGCCGCCGCCGCTCACGACTTCGCGCTGCGCGTAG
>VAZL01000135.1 GCA_005883445.1 Alphaproteobacteria bacterium
CCAGGTCGCCCCTACGCGATAGTACAAAGCCGCGATGCGCAGCCATCAAGTTAAAGTTTAGTTAGATAGCAACTTCGCGACCGCTATCATGAACAACGGTGCAGAAAAGCATCACTTAGCAGCACGACGTTGAATGTTTGCAGCTATGACCTGTCCCGAGTTTTAGAAAATTAATGACGTAGATATCTCCGACGACTTAAGTCGTTGGTGACCGCGGGGCCTCTGTCGTTCGTCTGCGACGATCTTTATTGCTGCGGGGATGCGACGCCCGTAACGGCCGCGTAAAACGTCACTTTAGATCGTCGTAATCTGCGCTGGCTTGATCGAGCATGAACGCTTCGTGCTGCTTCGCACAAGGGCGCCCATAGCATGGCATCCGGCCTGTCGAGCAGCCGACAAAGGAGCTGACGCAACCTTGGAGCCGAAAAGGCGCTGTCACTTGGATGCGCATTTGCGCCCGTCACGCCAAAGCGTGGCCCTTAGCGCAATAGCCGAGGCCCCCATCGCGCCGCAGACGTGATGGGGGCCTTGGGATCTCCAGTCGAGCGCCACTGCGCTCGAAGATCGTAGGAGCGACTCAGAACGAATTCTTACGGACAGAAGAAACGGGGTCGGCTCCAGCCGATGGGATTTCCATAAGCGTCAAATGCCACCGGGCGACGCGCCCAGTAACCACCAGGGCATGCGACCGGTCCCGCAGCCGCATAGCCCGGGTAGGCCGCGTAGCCGGGCTGCACGGCGTAAGCCGGGCCGTAAGAATTGGCTATTGCACTGCCGACGATGGCGCCGGTCACCACACCAGCAGCGACGCCGACACCAACAGCGCAACCCCAACAGCGCGCCTCCGCAGGCGGCGCTGCCAATACGGAAACTGCCAGCGATGTGGCAGCAGCAAGTGCGAGCACAGTCTTGTTCATGGTCGTCTCCTGCGTATCTCGGTTGAGCCGATCGCCCCCGTCGGCCCCGAATAAATCTCGCCTCCGAATTTGAATAATTTTGGGCGCTCAGCAGGCGTCACAGCGCCCTGCATGCGGCTGACGCCAGCGCTCACGAGCCGCAATTGGAACAATTTTCACTATTAACCGTATCTTCATCAGCGTCGACTCCTAAGCCCCGGCCCCAAAGCCGGGGCTTTTTTCTTGCGCTCGCGTGCTCCTTGGGCGCCCAGAGGCGATCGGGCTTACGACCGCTCAGGGTCCGATTCGGTTCCCGGGGCCATGTCGGCGCAATGTCCGGATGACCCGAAAGCGGACACAGGGCCGGGCGATTGAGAGTACGCACGCGAGGCCCGCTCGTCCTAGAGCTTCCCCATCGCGATCAACCCGATCGACTTCGCCCGCTCGACTCACTCTGGGCGTTGCGCCAGCGAGAAGGACGCGCGGCAATGCCGCCCGCGCCCGCCGTGGCGGCGGGCATGACCTACTTGACTATCGAATGCGCCGTGAAAGCATACGTCTCCCCGCACGAAAAGAGATCAGGGAGATCGCATGAAGAGTCTCATCGGCATCCTGGCGCTGGCGCTCCTGCCGACGCTCGCGGCCGCGGCGGAAAAGCCGGATTGGGCGTTCCCGGTCACGGAGAAGGTTCAGCCTCCTCCCCGCTTCGACGCAAACCGCGTGAGACCCGCACCGCCCGGCAGCACGCTCTCAATCACGCGCGCCAAGGCCGACGACATGTACGATATCCCCAACTGGTTCCCCAACATGTACCCGCCGATGCCCGCGATCGTTCAATACGGCAACAAGGAGCGGCAGGTGCGCGCGTGCGGGTCGTGCCATCTGCCGACCGGCACCGGGCACGATGAATCGGCCTACATGGCCGGCCTCCCCGCGCCCTATTTCATTCGCCAGATGGCGGACTGGAAGAGCGGCGACCGCAAATTCAGCCCCACCATGGTGACGATGGCGAAGGTCATCACCGATGCGGAGATCAGCGACGCCGCCGGCTATTTTGCTTCGCTCAAGCCGCGGCCCTGGATCCGGGTGGTGGAGGCCGACGCCGTGCCCAAGTCCTACATCGGCCAGGGCAACAAGCGGCTCGTGCATCCCGACGGCGGCAGCGAGCCGCTGGGCAACCGCATCATCGAGGTGCCGGAAGACGAGGAGGTGGTGGTCTACCGCGATCCCATGGCCGGCTTCGTCGCCTACGTGCCGATGGGCAGCATCGCCAAGGGCAAGGAACTGGCGAGCACGGGCAACGGCAAGACCCTACCGTGCGGCATCTGCCACGGCCGAACGTTGCAGGGCCTGGGCGACGTGCCCGCCATCGCGGGACGCCATCCCAACTACATCGTTCGCCAGCTCTGGAACATGCAGAACGGCGAGCGCGTCGGCACGTCGGCGGCGCTGATGCAGCAGGTGGTCGAGAAGCTGAGCAACGACGACATGCTGGCGATCGCGGCCTACGTCGCATCGCTGACGCCCTGACCGACAACCGCGGGCTCTCGCTGCGACAAGCGCGCCGCTCTGCCGCGCAGCGTGGGCGCGGTATGCGGAACGACGCGGTGTGATTGCGGCGTCGACGGGAGGACAAGGTGCTGGAGCTCTACCACAACATCAATTCGGTCTGCGCGCAGAAGGTGCGCATCGCGCTCGAGGAGAAGGGCCAGCAGGCCGAGGAGCATGTGCTGACGCTGCGCGGCGACCAGAACGAACCCGCCTATCTCAAGCTCAATCCGAGCGGGGTCGTGCCGACGCTCGTTCACGACGGGGCGCCGGTCGTGGAATCCTCGCTGATCCTTTATTACATCGACGAGATTTTTCCCGCGCCGCCGCTGATGCCGAAGCCGCCGCTGGCGCGCTTGCGCGTGCGCTTGTACAACAAGCTGATCGACGAATACGTGCACAACTCCTGCACCATTCTGACCTTCGCCACCGCCTTCCGCCCCAATTTCCTGAAAGTGACGCGCGAGGTCTGGCTGGCGGAGATCAACAAGGCGCCACTCAAGCGGCGCACGGAGTACAAGCGCAGCGTGATCGAGCACGCGCTCGATTCCGAATTCGCCGGCGACGCGCTGGCGCAGCACCGAAAACTTTTGGCGTGGATGGCGGATTCGCTCGCGAGCGGGCCGTACCTCGCGGGCGACAGCTTCTCCAACGCCGAGTGCGCGGTGATCCCCTACATTCTGCGGCTGGAGCTGCTCAAGCTCGACCGCCTGTGGGCGGACTATCCCGCGATCGCCGACTGGTGGGCGCGCATGCGCGCGCGGCCCTCGGTCAAGGCGGCGATCTTCGATCGCATGACGGAGAAGGACTGGGCGCCGTTTAAGAACCTCGCGCCCGACCCCTGGCCCAAGGTGCAGGAGCTCCTGCGAGCGACGGCGTAAAAGCCGGCGGCGAGCGCCGCTCCTGTAGGATGGGCAAAGCGAAGCGTGCCCATCATCTTTTCAGCGCTGAAGTACGCGTGGGCAGCAGCCAAGCGCCGTTGCCCACCCTACGCAAGCAGAATTGCTCCTGGTATCGCCAACGGCATGATAGTCTGCTCCCGCGGTACCACCTGGGGGGAATGCCTTGAAACTTCCCCGCCGCACATTCTTGCAGATGACCGCGGGTGCTGCTGCGCTGGCGGCCATGTCCCGCGTTGCCCGGGCGCAAAGTTATCCGACGCGACCGGTCCATTGGATCGTGTCGTTCACTGCCGGCGGGCCAAACGACATCGTCGCGCGTATCATCGGACAATATCTGTCGGAGCGGCTCGGCCAGCAATTCATCATCGAGAACAAGGTCGGCGCCGGCGGAAATATCGGCATGGCGGCGGTGCTAAGCTCGCCACCCGATGGCTATACCATCGGCTTCGTCGCTCCCAACAATGCCATCAATGCGACGCTCTACGACAAGCTGCCGTTCGATTTCGTTCGCGACAGTGTGCCGGTTGCCGGGACGATGCTGCTCACCAACGTGATGGTGGTGCATCCGGACGTGCCGGCCAAGACCGTCGCCGAGTTCATCGCTTACGCCAAGGCCAATCCGGGCAAGATCAATATGGCATCGGGCGGCAGCGGCACGTCGGTGCACCTGTCGGGCGAGTTGTTCAAGGCGATGACGGGCATCAACATGCAACACGTGCCTTACCGCGGCACGGGGGCTGCCATGCAGGACCTGCTCAGCAATCGCGTCCAGGTCATGTTCGACAACCTGCCCGGCTCGGTCGGGCACATCAAGGCCGGCGCGCTGCGCGCACAGTCCCGGGCTACGAGGCGGTGGTGTGGTACGGCATCGTGGCGCCCAAAGGTACGCCACCCGAGATCGTCGACACGCTCAACAAGGCGGTGAACGCGGTGCTCGCCGATCCGAAGCTCAAGGCGCGGCTTGGCGAGCTTGGCGGCGAGCCGATGCCGATGACGCCGACTCAATTCGGAAAGTTCATCGCGGACGAAAGCGAGAAGTGGGCGAAGGTGGTGAAATTCTCGGGCGCAAAGCCGGACTGATCAAACGAAGGCGGCCGAATATGCCTTCGCGGCAGGGACTGCCATGAAACTTCCTGCAGTGCGGCGAACGGCGTCCACGGGTTGGGCATGTTCAGTCATCGCCGTCCCTGGCGTCAGTTCTAATGCAGGAGCAACGGATCAACTTTCTTTTTGCCACGCTGGGGCGCCATTTTGTAGAGCGTGAACACACGGTCGAGCTCCGCAAGGCAATCCGGATCGAGGTCGGCCTTTGGCCGCTTCTCAGGCAGCCAGTACCCGTGGGTATCTTTTCCACGCAGCAACATCGCACTGGCTCCGGGAAAATTGGTTTCCCTCACGTCCGGAGCCACATAATGGATCGAGAGTCCGATACGGCGGTCGTTTGTGGAATTAGGGTGAGACGCATGAAGCGTATCTTCCCTGTGGAATGAGAACTGACCAGTCTTGAGGGGCACATGAACGGCACGGCTCTCGTCTACCCCTTTGACGGTCTGACCACGCGAGAGCAGGTTGTTTTTCTCTATCAGCTCGTCATGACCGTATACCCCTTTGTCCTGAGATCCAGGCAGGAACCGCATGCATCCCGATGCGATAGAGGCTTCCGTGATGGCGATCCACGCGGTGAGCGTATTGGGCGGCTCGAGCCCGTAGTAGGTCGAGTCCTGGTGCCATGAGACGAAGGTTTTGTCTCCCGGCTCCTTCTGGAAGAAGCTCGACCCCCAGCACAAGATATTGGGACCGATCAAATCCTCGACGGCATCGAGCAATTTTGGGTGGGACACGAGATCGCAAAGAAACGGAAACGGCAGATGTGCCTTGATGCGAAATCGCGACATCATTTTGATACCGAGGCCGGCCTCGATCTCCTCGATATGCCGCCTAACTTCAGCCGCCTGTTCAGTGGTCAGCAGATCAACGGGGCCCAGAAACCCGTTTGTGTGATAAAATTCGACTTGTTCGGTCCTCAGTCGTTTCGGCATCGCTAGGTCCTCGTTAGGCCAAGTCCTCTGCTAAGTCGTAGGTGGGCGCTCCTCAATCCATATGGAGGTTGAACTCCTCGACGATCGGCGCGGTGTCCCGAACAGCATTATCGATTACCGCCTGCAGCTCCTGTGGGCTCGAAGAGATCGGAACCGAACCGAGCGTATCCATGAGACGCTCGTACTTGGGAGCTGCTACGGCCTCGCGCACCAGGCCGTTGAGCTTTTCAATGATCTGTGCCGGGGTGCCCTTTGCCGCACAGACGCCCACAAACGCAAACGATATCAGGTTTACCCCCAGCTCCTGCAGTGTCGCGACTTGCGGCATGGCGGCAAGACGCGATTTCCCGGTCGTTGCGAGAACTTTGATTTGCTTCGCATCGAAAGGCTGTACTGCGCTGATCGGCGGAACGATATAGAGGTCGATCCGGCCGGCAATAAGCTCTTGCATTGCCGGTGCGGACCCTTTGAAGGGCACCGCCGTCATCTTGATGCCGGTCCGTTTCTCGAGCTGCTTGAAAATCAAATTGGCCGGCGACCCTACGCCAATGTGACCATAATTGAATTTGTCTGGGCTTGCCTTGGTGATGTTGATCAGTTCCGACAGCTTCTCGACGGGAACGCTGTTTGCTACGGCCAGAACGTAATCATAAGTACCGATCAACGAGACCGGCGCAATATCAGAGACCCTGTATCGGGCGTTATGATAGACGAGCGTATTGACCGGGTCGAAATAGGTACAGATCAGCAGGGTGTGACCGTCCGCCGGTTGTGAAATCAACTCTTGCGTCGCCAGCATGCCGCCCGCGCCCGGCTTGTTCTCGGTAACAACGGGCACACCCAAAGACTGTGACAGTCGTTCCGCGATTGCCCGGCCAGGAATATCGGCTGGTCCGCCTGCTGGAAATCCGATGAGAAGCCTAATCGGACGCAACGGGTACGTCTCGGCTGCTATTCCTGCGGCCCCAGAGGTGAAGATCAGGAATGCCGCGCAAAGGCCTGCTGTCATTCTCCGCAGAGACAGAGATGCGGCCAGCGGGCCGACTCGGACGTCGACAGCCATGAAGTGACTTTCCCAAATAGTGGCGCTTGTCATGAGAACCAAATCAATGGAGCGGTGTCAAACCGCGGCAGCGTTGCCGCAGCCGCTTTGACCGCGAGGACCGGGGGTCGCCAACCTTGTCGTGAATCGCGTCCCTTTGATAGCCGACTCTACTTGACGGCAACGAGCTTCGGCCAGTCCTCCATTTGCACGCGCGCCACAAGCCGATACTTGCCGTCCTCGGGCTTGAAAATCGATGCTTCGCCTTCCTTCACATCGAACCAGTCCTTGCCCAAGGCATCGATGATGTTGGGTTTGTGCGTGATGAGGAAAGTGTTTTCGCGCGTTTCGCGCGGCAAGTCTTTGCGACCGCGTCCCTTTGATTGCCGACTCTACTTGACGGCAACGAGCTTCGGCCAGTCCTCCATTTGCACGCGCGCCACAAGCCGATACTTGCCGTCCTCGGGCTTGAAAATCGATGCTTCGCCTTCCTTCACATCGAACCAGTCCTTGCCCAAGGCATCGATGATGTTGGGTTTGTGCGTGATGAGGAAAGTGTTTTTTCCCTTTTCGGGCATCTGCGCCAGCATCTTGCGAAGCGCCGCGGTTCGCCGGCTATTTTCGTCCGGTGACACGACGAGACCGCCCTCCGTCAGGTCGACGGTCTTTTTGATGTCTTTAAATCCGGCGAGTACCGCCGTCTCAAACGCACGATTGAAATTGCTCGTATAGACTTCGCCGGCAGGGATGCCAACTTGACGGATTGCATCGCCAAATGCTTTGGCCAGCTCCTTGCCCTTCTCGTTCAGGTTTCGCTGCTTGGCCAAGTTATCGAAATTGAAGGGATCGGTATCCGCTTGATCACTGAAGGTTGCGCCATGCCGGACAACAATCACGTATCCGCCCGAACGCAGCGACTCGACGAGCTGTTTCTGGTCTCGGCTAGTGACCTCTTGACCCTGCGATTGCGCCGACAGCGGTCCAGTCAGCGTCAACACCAAGCCAGTAGCCACAGCTAGATAGCCAGCGGATCTTCTTGAAAACATGTGCATCTCATTTCTCCGTTACGATATGCAGGGCGCACCGCGTCGCCGCAGCCGAGCTCATGCCTGCGCGTGATCAGGACTCGCACCCGGTAAATGTTATTCCACAGTTGAACTAATCGTGATTGGCGCGGACGGTGCATGGGGCCCTCGCTGGCACCGAGTTCGTTATGTGATCGCCATCACGAAAAAGCGCTTTTTAGCGCTCAACTGCGCAAAAAGAACCGCGCATTCCCGACCGTACCCGGTCTGGCCGGAATAAGCAGCGAGGTGATCCAATCTCATCGGACAAAAGCGCTATTAAGCAAGGAGAACAAAATGTCTCGTTCTCGTAAGGCCGCCGCGACTCTGGCTGTCCTACTCGCTTTTGGCACCGCATCGACTGCTTTAGCGGATGCCGATAGCCAGACCGACCATGGTGCACTCGTAGAACGCCCGGCGTCGATGTCCACCGGTCGTACAAGGGTCCTCAAC
>VAZL01000136.1 GCA_005883445.1 Alphaproteobacteria bacterium
ACCGGCGATCATGAGTATCAAGTTCTCAGAGTCGCGCTGACACGTTTGAGGTCGACCCTCATCCGGATCACCGTCCATTACGGTGCGCATCGGCGCTGCCAGCAGTTCTCCTTGATTAACGAATGGGAGGAACTCTCCACTCGCTCAGGCCGCTGCCAGAGCATTGAGTTTGTCGTGCCGGCGTCGTCCTACCAGGGCGTCCTCGACCCACTGCTCGTGCCACGGTCGCGCGGCGAAAAGCCGTCGATCCGGTACCGCGCATCGTCAGGGGGCGAGCCATGATCGTCGCGCTCCTCAACCAACCGCACGGGGTCGGCAAGATGACGCTGGCGCTGCACCCCGCCGGCCTCTGGTCTTCCCGGACTCGGCACGTCACCGTAATCGATGCGGACCCTCAAGGACGCACGCATGAGTGGTCCGAGATGTGGGCGCAGGAACGGCTGCCGAGCCGCTTCACTGTCGTCGGTCTCACGCGGACGCTTCACCGCGACGCGCAGAACATCGCTTCGTCCGTGCAGCTTTCGCCGAGACGCTCAGGTTCGTCAACGAAGCGAACACGTTTCGGCCGCGGCTCCGTACTCGGATCGTTCTCAACCGCCGCACGCGCACGACCTCGATGCCCATGAGATTGCACAAGCGCTCGCCAAGTGTGATCCGCCGGTGCTGACAAGCTGCATCGGCCGGCGCGCCGTCCTCGCCGAGGCGGTAGTGACCGGCCGGCTCGCGTTCGAGATGGCCCACAGCGCAGCGGCCGTCCGGAAGAACAGCGCTCGCGGCCGAAGTCGAAAGGATGGCGTGATGACGACCCACGATCTCAAGAGAACGTCCATGGCGCACGGCTGTGAATCTGATACTTCGATGCATCAACCCCGCGCCATGTCTCAATTAACGTTGCGAACGCCGAACGATGCATTGGCGAGCCGACTATCGACACGCTGCCGGTGCTTCGCGGGGGGATCAAGATCGGCTCGCTCGAGCGCACGATCGCTGCCGCTGAGGCACCGTGCGGCCGCTCCACAAACTCACTCACCACTGTGCCGGAGGGTGCAGCATGACCGACCTCACCCATGTCGACGTTCTGTGGTTCAAGAAGCGCATTGAGAACTGGATTCGGTTCGGCCGCATTGCCGAAGAGAAGGTCGTCGACCGTAACCGGCGCAGCGTCTCATTCGCCCCAGGCAGCATCTTCGCCTTGGTCCGCTGGGCATCGAACGACTACGGCACCGTCGCCTCGCGGATCGACATCCTGCGCGCGGTGAGGCCGGGCGAACGCTATTCGACCGTCCCCTATGTGCGCCCCGGCGGAGAAATCCTCCTGCGCCTCTCCGGCTGGCCGAAAGTCGAGAAAGTCCTCCAAGCGATAGATGCCGTCGAGGCGCTCGGTATCGATCCGGCTGACGCCGCGCCGGAGCATTGGCATCACATCCATAACCGTCTGTCTGTCGGCGAGCAGCCGCGACCCTACACGCGCAGCCGGCATCAGGCTTGGCTGCACAGACAGAAAGTTTCGCCATGACGAGCCGCTCCGCAACGCTGGTCGTCATGATCATCGGCGTCGCCGTCGTGACGCACACAATGGGTGCCAAGCCGATGCCGCGTTTCGTGTGGAACGCGTCCGAAAGCGTGCCGCTCGGGCTGTACAGCGTTGAGCCCGTCGGCAAGCTCGCCGTCACGAATCTCGTCGTCGCCATGCCACCGGATCCGCTCGCGACCTTCCTCGCCGAGCGCGGTTATCTGCCCCTCGGGGTGCCGCTGATCAAGCGCATCCTTGCCCTTCCTGGCCAGTCAGTGTGTCGGAACGAGCTCGCCATCATCGTCGATGGCATCGAGACGGGCACGGCGCTCGCGCACGATCGGCGTGGCCGCGCACTGCCACTCTGGCAGGGCTGTCGAGTCATCGCACAAGGTGAGGTGTTCCTCATGAACTGGGACGAGCCTGCGTCCCTCGATGGCCGTTACTTCGGTCCGATTCCACTCCACGCCATCGTTGGCCGAGCCAAGCCGGTATGGACCTTCGAGGACGAATGATCATGCGCTTTCCTCGCAAACACCTCCACAGTCCCTTTGTTTGGCGACGGCCCGCACCATTCTCCTTCCCGGGCAACTCCCGGCACGCCGCCGCGCACAGCGCCGGTCGAGAACGTGCCCTCGGACTGCGATCCGGGGACCGGCCGCAACGCCTGTGCACGGTTGCGCAGCTTGCCCTCGACGCACGCAAGGACCTCGGCATTCCCGTCGGCTCGATGCCAGTTCAACTGTGATCGGAGTGAACATCCATGGATCTCGTGACTCTCATAGCCGCATGCGCACTCAGCGTTGAGCCGAAGCTAATGCATGCGCTCGTTTGGGAGCAGTCGGGCGGCGAGCCGTGGTCGTTCTCAGTGCCGGGTGAGAGCCTCCCTCGCGTGCTGCCAACGATCCAGGACGCCATCCGCGAAGCACGAGCAACGCGCCCTGACGGCAGTCGGATCCGCGTGGGACTAACAGGACTTTCGACCGATCCACGGTCGGTGACCGCCGTGATATTTGCACCGTGCCCGAACATCACGCTTGCCGCACGGCAGATCACGCAGCTTGCGGAGCGCTGCAAGACGGCATCAAAGCCAGACCCGCTCTATTGCGCGGTCGCTGCTTATCATGGCTCGTGGGCTCGGCCCGACACGCAGTTCGCGGATGCCGTCCGCGCCACCGTCGAGAAGGGCAACGCGCCGAACTTCGACATGCCGAAGGATGCGTATTTCGACGCAAGCGACATCGCGTCCGAGACGCCGATACCCGGTCCGCATGCTGCTCTGACCACTTCAGCGCCAACGCCCGACGATCGAGCGCGCGGCTGGTTAAGTGCATTGTTTCCCACGAGACCAGCGAAGCCGGGCAACACATCGACGGACGTGCAGAACGGCGATGAGACTGTAGAGCAACGACGTTCGCCTGGTCTTGCAGCCGCAGCGCCATCACCAAGCAAAGGGCCAGTCGACAGCCTGTTTGTGCCGAGATCATCTGAGCGGAGGCCGTGATGGGCAGTTTGGCTCTTCTTCGTGGAATTTCCAACATTGTCGCACGTCTGGCGATGTGGCCAGGGAGTGGAGCTCACCCGACCGACCGATGGCAAGATAAAAGCCGCGAGGTGTGCGGCGGTCGGTCGGCCGGAAAGAGGGCAATGATCAAAGACTTGGCACAATGTGCGCCGGCGCACGAAAGACTGCCGGATCGCGCAAGTCATTGCAAATACAGGCAGGAGCGCACCTCGCGCTGGGACCGTGATGACACGCGACGATGACCTGCACATTCGGCTCGGCCGCATCCGCTCGCGCGGCAGCCGGTCCCGGCCGTTCATCGCCCAGGCCCTCGCAGCGGCCGAGAAGGCCGGCGGATTGGTGCATCCATCGCGAAGAGCACGAGCTGGCAACTTCGGACGTGGACGGGCCGCGAGTCTCTCTGCCTCGCGCCTGACCGATCGCGCACCCCGAATGGTTGTAAAGGCGCGCGTGGTGCGGCACCGGGTGAGCCGAGCTCCGCTCAGTGCTCATCTGACCTATCTGCGGCGTGAGGGCGTAACCAAGGACGGGGCCACCGGTCGCATGTTCGATGCCGAGCGGGATGACACCGACCATCGCGCCTTCGCTGAGCGGTGCGAGAGCGACCGGCATCATTTCCGGTTCATCGTATCGCCGGACGACGCGACCGAGCTGTCGGATCTCAAGACCTTTACCCGGGACCTGATGGCGCAGGCGCAAGGTGATCTCCGGACCAAGCTCGACTGGGTGACAGTCGACCACTGGAATACGGGGCACCCGCATGTCCACGTCATCATCCGCGGCCGCGCCGATGACGGTCAGGACCTCGTCATCTCGCGCGATTACATCCGGGAAGGAATGAGGGCGCGCGCGGAGGGGCTGGTGACGCGCGAGCTCGGCCCGCGCTCAGAACAGGAGATCAGGCGGTCGCTGGAGGGAGAGATCGAGGCCGAGCGTTGGACGCGCCTCGACCAGGCGCTCGCGCGGGAAGCCGCGGCCAACAGGGGCATCATGGACCTACGGCCCGACCACTATCGGAAAGGCGATGCCCTGCAAACGATCAAGATCGGGCGCATGAGGCGGCTCGAACGGCTCGGAGTTGCACACCAAGCTGGCGTGGGCCAATGGACTCTCGCGGAAAACGCTGAGCCGACGCTGCGGGCCCTCGGTGAGCGCAACGACATCATCAAGCGAATCCATCGTGGCCTCGCGGAGCATGGCTGGGAACGCGCGACATCGAGCTTCGTGCTGACGAGCGAGACGGAACAGATGGCCGTGCGCACCACATTCGGCTTCCTGATCTCGAGGCGGCGGGGAACTCGGGCCCGGGGTCGATCGTCGAATTGAGGCGCTACGAGGACTCAAAGGGGAGACCGCGGCTTGCGCTGGCCGTCCGCTCGGATTTGAGCGTTGAAGCGCAGGTGAAAGCGAACGGTGCGACCTGGCTCGACCGCCGGCTCCTCGACCGCGGGGCGACATCGCTCTCGGACGGCGGCTTCGGCGGCGAGGTGCGCGCGGCCATGGACGTGCGCGTCGACTTCCTCGTTAGCGAAGGTCTTGCCGGCCGCCAGGGACAGCGCGTCATCTTCATGCGCGATCTGCTTGAGACGCTGCGCCGGCGCGAGCTCGACACGGCCGGCGCAA
>VAZL01000137.1 GCA_005883445.1 Alphaproteobacteria bacterium
GAATGCTTATGTCCGATGGTGACGAGGTCGAGGCAAATTGCTCCCGCGCCACTTGCACCGCTGGACTTTTTTGGGAACTGTTGCCGAAATGCTGTCACACCCACGCACCGACGCATGTCACTGGTCCATCATGCAAATCGTCCAACATTCCCTCGGGGCGTCCCATGATGGTTTTGCCAATTCTTGTTGGAACGTCTGGCAATGTGGCCCCGCGGACACATATCAAATCGCATGAGGTCCGCCTCGTTTGGTCTGCATTTGCTGCGGCAGTGTGAGCATGGTCCGCGTTGCATTTTACTGCCAGATCAATTGGATTTCGCTCGCGGTCGTCGGCGGGTGCACGGCTCTGTTCATGGTCGGCGCGATCCTCGCGTACGATCCCGCGCGAGGATTTCTTGCGCGTCGCGGCGAGCCTGGAGGCGGCACATGAGACGTTGGTCTCTCGCTATGGCCGCCGCCGTGGGACTGGCCCTGCCAGGCATGTCGCTCGCCGCCGATCCCCGCTTTCCCGATTGGCCGTGTAATCAGATCAAGGTGCCGGAGATTTCCGTTGCCGCCGTCTGGGCAGGACCGTCGATCGACGACGTGGGGAACGCCTGGGAGGAAGATGCCACGATCAGGGACTTGGTCGCGCGGCTTGCGGCGCGCCGCACGCCGCTCGATGACGCGCAGAAGGTCATCTCAAATATCGTCACGGGCAGCGAATCCGAACGGCAGAAAAAGGCGAAACTGATATTTGCCGGCCTGTTCAAGACCCTCAATGATGAACGCAGCGACGTGATGCGGGGGATCGAGAGATATGCTCGCAAACAAAAGGAATTTTCCGAGCAGATCCGCTCCGCGATTCTGCAGCTGCGCGAGCTTCAGGATCGGCCTGGTGCCGACCAGGGTAGAATCGACGAACTGACCAATCGCGTGGAATGGGACACGCGTATCTTCGAGGAGCGCCGCAAGACGATGAACTTCGTCTGCGAAGTGCCCGTTCTCATCGAGCAACGGCTGTTCGCGCTCGCCCGTGCGATCCAGCAATCGCTCGAGTGAGACGTTGCCGCCGGGACCTAGATCTATTTGGCGACCGAGTCCTCGGTAATGGCTCGATCGTCATCATCGAGTAGCGGCACGCCGAAGCTCAGCAGCAGCTTGTTGATGGCGGGCTGGCTCTCCCGAATGGTGCGATTGAGCTCGCGCTTCCACTCCTGATCGGCATACCGCACGCCCATGGCAATCCGATAGGCGAGGCGAGGACCCGTCGTCTCTTTGACCAACGGCACGACGGTTACCGCGGGGGTCGCCTGTCGGGCGTAATAGCCGGCCATTGGACCCCACAGGATTCCGGCATCGATTTCACCGCTGGCGAGATCATGCATCATCGCTTCGGCCGAGGAATCCACGCGGGTGTCGATGACCAGCGGGTAGGGCTTGGCATTAGCCATGAGACCGTTGGCTACCATGTTGTTGCCGGGAGGCGTCCCGGCCACGATGCCGATGTGTTTGTTCTTGAGGCGAGGATCGCCCAGCGTGTCCACGCCCTCCAGGCCATGCCCCTGCTTGAACACGAGGGCGTAAGCCGTGCGGTAGTACGGATTGGTGACCTGCACCAGGTCGTCGCCCTGCGGGATGCCCATAATGACGTCGCATTTGTGCGCCGCGAGCGTATTGCGCACGAAACCCGTTGCCTGCGGGTACCAGCTGTATGAAAGCCCCTTGCCGAGCTTATCGGCCAGCAACTCGGCGAGTTTGTTTTCAAAGCCCTCGCCACGGTCGGTCGAGAACGGCATGTTGTGCGGATCGGCGCAGACCCTGAGCACCTTGGGATCAACGAGTTCGATCGACCAATCCGAGCGTCCCACGGCTTGCGCGAGCAGTTTGCCGCACAGGAATGTGCCCGCGATCGCCGCGGCCGAAACCCACAAGCTCACCCGCAGCCACTTGCCGTCGGCGGAACTCGGCATCGATCTCTTCTCGTCGAACTGTGGGTGCGTCGGCACGCGGAACTCCGGTTGGTGCCCGGCAGCGCTCAGCTCTTGTGTCCAAGGCAGCTGTTTTCCGCTTGGGTCGCCGCCTCGGGCTTGTCTTCGTGCTTTTGCGGTCTTCCGCGCGGGACGGCGTCATTGGCGCGCGCCCGCAAATAGACGAATATGTCCCCTATGTAGCACATGACGTTCGGATTGGTGCCGAACGACGGCATGACGCTCTCCTGCGCCGTGTTGACGTTCTTGCGCCCGTTGACGACAACGTTGGCGAAGTCGACATAGTTTTTCGTCTTCAGGTAATTGCTGAGCGCCGGTGCGTAGCTCGATCCTTCGGCGTCGGGACCGTGACAGACATGGCAATCGGAGTGATAGCGGCGGAATCCTGAATAGGTGCCCCAATCCACCGTCCCGTCGCTCTGCACTTTGAACGTCGGGTTGCCCTCCTTGTCGTAATACCTTCCGTCGTCATGCTTGACTGCGGTCGGATCGCCGACGCCATCGGCGAGTACAAGACTTGCGCCGACAACGAACGGTCCGGCGGCCAGCATGATAGCCACGACAACTTGTCTCACAGGCCTATCCTTGCGCTGGTTCAGTGCGTGCCGAAGCCGAAACTCTCGATACCTCGAGCCACCCGCGCCGGCCTTCGCCGACTAGTGCAGTCATAGCTCCCGATCTCGGTCGACCCGAGATCGGGAGCAGCAACGCGCCGAACGACCGCGCGATGTCAGGGCAGCGCAAACACCGTGAGCTGACCGCCGAGCGACGTGTAATTCCTCAAGGCAGCATAGCCGCCGACGGCGCCCAGGCCGGCGGTGGGATCCGTCAGGCCCGCGGCAAGGCCGATACCTGCCCAGCCGCCGACGCCGGACAGAATCGCGATGTACTGCTTGCCGCCATGCTCATAGGTGGTGACGTTGCCGATGATGCCGGACGGCGTCTTGAACTTGTAGAGTTCCTTGCCGGTCTTGGCGTCGACGGCCTTGAGGTAGCCTTCGAGCGTGCCGTAGAACACCACGCCGCCAGCCGTTGCCAGAGCACCCGACCAGACCGAGAACTGCTCTTTCACCGACCAGACGATCTTGCCGGTCTTGCCGTCCCAGGCAATGAAGTTGCCCATGTGGGACTCGCCGGGAGGCGGGTACATCGACAGCGTGGCCCCGACATAGGGCTGGCCCGCCGTGTAGCTCACCCGGAACGGCTCATAGTCCATGCAGACGTGATTGGTCGGCACGTAGAACAGGCCGGTGTCCGGCGAGTAGGCCGCGGGCTGCTCGTCCTTCGAGCCGAGCGCCGCTGGGCAGATGCCCTTATGGTTCACGTCTTGCTTCTCGGTCGAATATTCGGGCACGACCTTCGGCCGGCCGTAGGTTGGCGACGACTTGTTCATGTCGACGCCGCTGGTCCAGTTGACCTTCGGGTCGAACTTCTCGGCCACGAGTAGCTCGCCGCTGTCGCGATCGAGCGTGTAGCCCAGCCCATTGCGATCGAAGTGCGTCAGCAGTTTGCGGGCCTGACCGCCGATCTGCTGATCGGTAAGGATCATCTCATTGACGCCGTCGTAGTCCCACTCGTCGTGAGGCGTCATCTGATAGACCCACTTGGCCATGCCGGTGTCGGGGTTGCGCGCAAAGATGGTCATCGACCATTTGTTGTCACCGGGCCGCTGGCTCGGGTTCCAGGTCGAGGGGTTGCCCGAACCATAGTAGATGAGGTTCAGCTGAGGATCGTAAGAGATCCACCCCCAGGTGCAGCCGCCGCCGGTCTTCCACTGGTCGCCTTGCCAGGTCTTAAGGCTCGAGTCCTTGCCGATCGG
>VAZL01000138.1 GCA_005883445.1 Alphaproteobacteria bacterium
CGCGCACGCGCGGAACGCCCGGCCGCATCATCCGCCTCAACTACGCGATCGACATGCGCTACGGCGTGTTGCACGACGTGGCCGCGCGCGTGCTCGCCGGAACGCCGATCGATCTCACCACCGGCCACGTCAACGTGATCTGGCAAGGCGACGCCAATGCCATGGTGCTGCGCGCGCTCGGTCATTGCACCGTGCCTTCGAGCCCGCTCAACGTCAGCGGGCCGGAGACGGTGAGCATCCGCTCCCTGGCGCAAGCCTTTGGGCAGCGCCTGGGCAAACCGCCGGTCTTCACCGGCGTCGAAGCGCCCGACGCTTGGCTCGTCAACACCGCCGAGGCGAGGCGGCTGTTCGGCCCGCCGAGCGTGCCGCTCGGCAAGCTCGTCGATTGGACGGCGGACTGGGTCGCGCGCGGCATGCCGACCCTCGGCAAGGACACCCATTATGATGTCCGCGATGGCGTGTTCTGAGCCGCGGCTTGCCGTCAAGCAGTCGCTGACGCCGTCGGAACTCGACGATGTGGGCGCGCTCGTGCGCGAAGCCCGCTGGAACCAGCTTGCCGCCGACTGGCGCATCTTCATCGAATTCGGCCGCCTCTATGCCATCCACAGCGATGCGGGCCGCATCATCGCCACCACCGCGACGCTGCCCTATGGCGGGCGTTTCGCCTGGATCAGCATGGTACTGGTCGCGGGCGAATATCGCCGCCGCGGCCTGGCGACGGCGTTGTTGCGGCGGGCGATGGCGGACTTGGCGGCCGCCACGCTCGTGCCCGTGCTCGACGCCACGCCCGACGGCCGCGCCGTCTATCGCAGGCTCGGCTTCGAAGACTCATGGGGCTTCCAGCGGCTGATCCGCCGTGAGCGCCAGCACGCAGCCGCAAGCGTGGCCGCGCCCGCGGGCGTCACCGTGCGGCCGATCTTCGACTCGGATTGGCCGGCGCTGTGCGCCTACGATACCGCAGCCTTCGGCGCCGACCGCAGCGCCGTGCTCGCAGGCCTGCGCGGGCGGCTCCCCGCGGCCGAGCTCGTCGCCGCGCGCGCAGACCGTATCGTCGGCTTCCTGCTCGGCCGCGACGGTGGCCTGGCCGCGCAGATCGGCCCGCTGATCGCGGACGACGACACGATCGCCGGCGCGCTCGTGGCGCGCGCGCTCGATCGGGTCGAAGGTCCGCTGTTCGTCGACCTCGCCGACAGCAAACGCGAGCTGCGCAGCGTCCTCGACGCGCGCGGCTTCACCGCGGCGCGGCCGTTCACGCGCATGCTTTGCGGGTCATCGGCGCGCTTCGACGACGCCGCGCGCACCTTCGCGGTGGTCGGGCCGGAATTCGGGTAGTCGCGAGCTTGCTACTATCTCTTCCGTTCATTCCCGCGTAAGCGGGGATCCAGAGGCGCTTGCTTGCGATTCGTGATCTGGGTCCCCGCTTTCGCGGGGACGAACGGATGTTGCAGAGGCCGCGCCCTAGGTCTGGATCTTCGCTTCGCGCTCGCGTGTCCGAAACACGGGATCTCAATAAAGCTTCGGCGGGTTGATGGGCGGCATTTTCACGTTTTTGTCGAGGAACTCGTTGGTGTAGGCGCTCTTGATGTCGTAGGGCTTTTCCATCTTCAGATATTCATCGACCAGCTTGTAGTCCTCGGCCATGCGCTTGTCGTCGTGCCAGCCGAGCGCCACCGTGCGCGAGGTCTCGTCGTTCATCAGAATGGTGACGAGATGCCAATTGTCGAGCTCGTTCTGGTAGAGCAGCGCGCCGTTGGCCTCGACCAGCGCCTGAACGCAGGGCTCGGGCGTCTTGGCGCAGTCCGCGAACGCCTTCTGCGTGATCTTCACGAACTTGTCGGCCTTGTCGTGATTGGCCTTGAGCCAAGCGCCGTTGGCGATGATGGAGTTGCCATAGGGATTCACGCCGGCGTCCTTCCAGGCGAGAAAGCCCATGTCGCTTCCAAGCTCACGCGCGAACACGTGGTGAAGATTGAAGAACGACGTGGTCGCATCGATGGTCTTGGCTTTGAGCGCGCCGAGCTTGGCGTTGGCGTCGATGTTGACCCACGTCACCGAGTTCGGATCGACGCCGACCTTCTTGGCCAGCGCCGGCCACATCGTGCGCGCGCCGTCGCCCGCGGGATTGCCGATCTTCTTGCCGGCGAGATCGTTGACGCTGCGGATGCCGGAGCTCTTGAGCCAATAAAGTCCCTGCGGCGAATTGGCGTAGACGTTCATCACGCCCACGGCATCGACGCCCTTGCCGCGGAAGAGGAGCACGCCGGCCATGTCGGAGAGGCCGAGCTGGGATTGACCGGCGCCCACCTTCTGCGCCGAGGCCGCCGAGCCGCGCCCGGTCTCGAAGTCGACGTCGAGGCCGGCTTGTTTGTAGAGGCCCATCTTCTGGGCATAGAAATACGGCGCATGATCGCCGCCAGCGACCCAGTTGAGCGTGAAGGTGATCTTCTGCGCCGAAGCTTGCGATGCGCCGAGCGCAACGAGCGTCGCGAGCGCGGCTTTCGCGATGATCTTCATACCGGGCTCCAAAAATCGGGCTTAAGGATTGGCGCGTCGTTCTCCGCGCGCGGCGATGTTATAACGTCGTTGTCATTCGCAATGCAATCGGGGCGCGCGAGAGAGACGAGTTCATGACGTCGCACTGGCAGGATTGGCCGCCGTACGTGCTCGCCGCGTTGCGCAAGGGCGTGGTGATCCCGGCGCATCCGCTCGCGCTCAACGCCGAGCGCAAGCTCGACACCCGCCGCCAGCGCGCGCTCACGCGCTATTATCTTGACGCCGGCGCGGGCGGCCTCGCGGTCGGTGTCCACACCACCCAGTTCGCCATCCGCGAGGCCGCGCTCTTGGAGCCGGTGCTGGAACTTGCCCTACGCAGCGCCGCGGAATGGGCGCGCGCGCCTAAAATCATGATCGCGGGGCTCGTCGGCCGCACCGCGCAGGCGGTCAAGGAGGCGGAGCTCGCACGTGGGCTCGGCTATCACGCCGGGCTCCTCTCGCTCGCCGCGCTCAAGGGCGCGAGCGAAGACGAGCTGATCGCGCACGCGCAAACGGTCGCGCGCGAAATTCCGTTCGTCGGCTTTTACCTGCAGCCCGCTGTCGGCGGCCTCGTGCTGCCGGTCTCGTTCTGGCGGCGGTTCGCCGCGATCGAGAACGTGGCCGCCATCAAGGTCGCGCCGTTCAATCGTTACCGCACCCTCGACGTGGTGCGCGGCGTCGTCGAGGCGGATGCCGCCGACCGCATCACGCTCTACACCGGCAACGACGATCACATCATCCTCGACCTCGTCACCCCCTTCACCGTGGTGGCGAATGGCCGCAAGCACACCGTGCGCATCAAGGGCGGGCTGCTCGGCCATTGGAGCGTGTGGGTCAAGCGGGCGGTCGAGCTGTTGGAGCGCATCCACGCGGCGGTCGCCAAGAACGAGGTATCCGCTGAACTCCTGGCGCTCGAGGCTCAGGTGACCGACTGCAACGCGGCGATCTTCGACGCGGCCAACGACTTCCATGGCGTGATCGCGGGCTGCCACGAAATCCTGCGCCGGCAGGGCCTGCTCGAAGGCATCTGGTGCCTCGACCCGAGCGAGACGCTGGGACCCGGACAGAAGCAGGAGATCGACCGCGTCTGCGCGGCCTATCCGCAGCTCAACGACGACGCTTTCGTGCGCGCGAACTTGCAGCGCTGGCTCTCCTGAGTTGAAACTCCGCTCATTCCCGCGAAAGCGGGAATCCAGAAGGAACTGCTCCCTCCTTTCGCGCATAGGCATCAGGTCGTCATTGCCGGGCTTGACCCGGCAATCCATCCATCTTTGCAAAAAACTTTTGCGAAGAAGATGGATGCGCGGGTCAAGCCCGCGCATGACGCGTTCGACAAGCTCTTTAAACTTCGCCCGGCCGCTTTCGCGGGGACGAACGGATATTGAGCTCC
>VAZL01000985.1 GCA_005883445.1 Alphaproteobacteria bacterium
AATTGCTGCCGGCACTCCGCAACGGCGAGATCGCACGGCTGAAAAACCCGACCATAGAAGACAAGGAGACCCGTCCGCCGACGCGCTACAACGAAGGCACTCTGATCGAGGCCATGCAGAACGCCTGGCGCTTCGTTGACGACGAGGTCCTACGGGAACGGCTGAAGGAGGCCAAGGGCATCGGCACGCCGGCGACCCGAGCCGAGATCATCGGGGGGCTGAAGAAGCAGGGTTTTCTGGTTGCGCAGGGCAAGAACATCGTCCCCACCGAGACGGGCCTATCGCTGTTCGGGGTTCTCAAACAGGCCGATCCGGCGCTGGTCGACCCGGGTGTAACGGCGCAACTCGAATGCCTGCTCGACGAGGTCGTGATCGGCAAGCAGGAGATGGTTGGCGCGATTGACGCCGTGTGCGATGTCGCCCAACGCATTATCAGCAAGCTCAAGGACGGCGCTTCTGCCGGAGGACCGCCCTTGCTCGGCGCCGCAGTCGGCGGCGACGCGGGAGGTCGTCCACCAACGCCTGCGATGAAGCGCTTTGCCAACAGCATCGCCCGGCAGAAGCCTCCCCCCGGCTATACGAAATCGGGATCCATCTGCCGCGCGTTTCTCGATCGACACGCACCCAAGAAAGCCGGCGGTGAACGGCTCGGAGAGACTGGCTCCAAACCGCCAAGTCCGGCACAGGTGTCGTTCGCCGAAAAGATTGCGCGCGAGAAAGGTATCGTCATTCCCGACGAGACCATGGCCAGTTCGGCTGCCGTGTCCGCATGGATTGCATCAAAC
>VAZL01000139.1 GCA_005883445.1 Alphaproteobacteria bacterium
GCCGCCGAGCGAGCGGAACAGCATCGTCCCTGACGTGGCCACGCCGAGACGCTCGTAGTCGACGCTGTTCTGCACCGCGATCAGGAGCACCTGCATGACCATGCCCATGCCGAGGCCGAGCCAGAGCGCATCGATCGCGGTCTGCCAGTCCCCGCTGTCGACTGCGAGCAGCGACAGCGCGCCGAGCCCGAAGGTCATGGTCGCGGTGCCGAGAATGGGGAACAGCTTGTAGCGGCCGAAGCGGCTGATCATGCGGCCGCTGATCACGGAGGTTGCCAGCATGCCGAGCATCATCGGCATGAGCAGGAGGCCGGAGATCGAGGGTGACACGCCTTTGACCACCTGGAGATAGATCGGAAGGAACGTCACCGCGCCGAACAGCGACAGCCCGACAATGAAGCCGACGCTGCTCGCGACCGCGAAATTGCGATTGGCGAACAGGCTCATCGGCAGGATCGGTTCGCGCGCCCGCATCTCGACGGCGACGAAGGCGATGACGCCTGCGATGCTCGCCGCCATCAGGCCGATCATGACCGGCGAGGTCCAGGGAAAGATCGTGCCGCCGAGCCCGGTGAGCAGGATGACGGCGCTAAGCGCGGCGGTGAGCAGGAGCGCGCCCAAGTAATCGACCGCGTGCTGGCGGCGCGTGGAGCGCGACGGCAGCACGGCGGTGATCACCGCGAGCGCGAGGATGCCGGTCGGCAGATTGATGTAGAAGATCCAGCGCCAGCTCAGGTGATCGACGAAGAAGCCGCCGACCAGCGGGCCGACGATGGTGGCAACCCCGAACACCGCGCCGAAGAAGCCCTGATAGCGCCCGCGCTCGCGCGGCGGAATGAGGTCGCCGATCACGGCGATGGTGATGACGATCAGTCCGCCGCCGCCGGCGCCTTCGAGCGCGCGAAACACGATCAGCTGCAGCATGTTCTGCGCGATGCCGCAGAGGGCGGAGCCGACGAGAAACACCGCGATCGCCACTTGCAGGACGATTTTGCGGCCGTAGAGATCGCCGAATTTTCCGTAGAGCGGGCCGGCGACCGTGCTGGTGAGCAGATAGGCCGTCACCACCCAAGAGAGGTAACTCAGGCCGCCGAGATCGCCGACCATGGTCGGCAACGCGGTCGAAACGACGGTTTGGTCGAGGGCGGCAAGCCACAGCGCTAGAAACAGCGCGCCGAACACGGCCCGGATGGATGTCTGGTTCTGGTTTGACGCCATGTGGGGAGCGAGTTCAGAACGACATCAGCATGACTTCAACACTGATGTACATCGTTGAGCGATCAGTTGCCTCGGTGGGATGCGAGCAACCGTTTCATGTAGTCGAAGGCCTCGGGTGAGGTGTGCATCATTTGCTCGATGCTGCGAGCCATGTCATCGGCGCCGAGCGGACTGATATCGACGCCGAGCGTTGCAGCTTCCGCGCGCAACCCGGCATCGTGGTGGGCGGCGAGGAACGCCGCCTGCAGCGCGCGGGCGCGGTCGTTCGGCACGCCGGGCGGCGCCGCAAACGGCCGCGCCATGGTGAGAAGCGGCGTTTCGGCAAGCTCGACCAACGCGCGCGCGGCAGCGGTGAGAACAAGCTCGCGCGCGGTCGGCACCTCGGGCAGCTCCGGGTGGCGCGCGAGACGCGCAAACTGCAGCAGGATGTGGAAGCCGCTGTCGGGCTTGAGCCATTGCGGCCTGTTCGACTTGACCGAGGAGAAATCGAACATCCGGCCGTCGACCTCGCGGCGCTCGACCGCGAGGAAGATCGAGGGCGTATCGGGATAACCCAGCACCTGCTTGATGTTGAATCCCAGCGCGTCGCGCAGGATTTTCGGCACATCGCCGTCGCGCGCGCCCTCGCCGGTGCCGGCGAGCACGAGGGGCGGTCCCGCGCTCGCACGCGCCTCGGCGATCGACTTCACCGCTGCATCGGGACGCACCATCAGGATGTAAGCGTCGCCGGCGAAACTCGACGACGAGCCGAGCCAGATGAACTTGCGCGGATTGAACTGGACGTTGGGATTGTTCGCGATCAATCCAATCAGCGGCATGTCGCTGCCGAACAGGCCGATCGCGGTGCCGTCCTTGGGCGCGACCGAGTAGAGGTAGTTGGCGGCGCGCAGGCTGCCGGCGCCGGGCATGTTCTGCACCACGATATTGGGATTGCCCTCGACGTAGCGGCCGAGATGGCGCGCCAGCAGGCGCGCGACGACGTCGTAACCGCCGCCCGGCCCGTAGCCGACGATCAAATTGATCTGCTTGCCCTTGTAGAAATCTTCCACCGCAGGCTGGGTGCGCGCGGGGGCGGCGAAGACGCACGCGAACAAGGCGAAGAGCGATACAACGACCCGTAGCCACGGCGCGAGTTCTAGTCTGCTCCTGGCCCCGCGAGGCGTGATGTCGCC
>VAZL01000986.1:0-936 GCA_005883445.1 Alphaproteobacteria bacterium
TCAGCGGCATGTTGATGGTGAGCTTCATCACCGCGCCGGATCCGACCGGCCCGCAATGTTCAACCCGCCGGCAGAGCTGTTCGAGGATGGGCTTCGCTCGCGCGGCGTCCGCGGGCTCGGCGCCCATCAGCCCGATCAGCTTGCCTTGTCGCGCCGGACCGGTCGAGCCGCCCACCGGGCACTCGACCAAGACGGCGCCCTTCGCGCGCACCTTTGCGGCGAGCGCGACCTCGGTGTGCGGCTGCACCGTGCTCATCTCGATGAAGAGCTTGCCGCGCACGTCGGGGGCGAGCAGCCCGGATGCGCCGCTGTAGACCGCGTCGATGGCGGCGGCATCGGTGAGGATGGTGATGACCGCATCGGCGTTGCGCGCGAGCTCAGCCGGCGTGGCGGCGGCCGCGGCGCCGGCAGCCGTCACCGGCTTCAATTTGTCGGCGGAGCGGTTCCACACCGTCACCTTGTGCCCGACCTCGATGAGCCGCTGCGCGATGGCCGCGCCCATTTTGCCGATCCCGGCGATTCCGATCTGCATCGGATGTGCTCTCCTTGTGGACTTCCCTGCGTTGCGACAGCGGGCGGCGACGATACGGGATTATGCACGCGCGAGAAAGGCAGAGCCCTCGCGCTGCGCCGCTCGGCCACATTGAGCTTGAACGCGGCAGCCGCCGCCGTGTAGCGTCCGCCGCCCGATCGATCGGCAACGGAGGCTGGCAATGGCGAAGGGCAAAGTCGGTATCGTCGGCCTCGGGATCATGGGCGGCGCGTTCGCGCGCAACCTCGTCGCCGCCGGCTGGCGGGTGGTGGGCTACGACATCGATGCAGCGCGCCGCCGTGCCATGGCGCGAGCCGGGGTCGAGATCGCAGACGATGCGAAAACGCTCGCTGGCGAGGTCGGAACAATCATCACCAGCCTCCCCAAGCCCGCCGCGCTCGGTG
>VAZL01000986.1:961-2851 GCA_005883445.1 Alphaproteobacteria bacterium
AGCTCAAGGCCGAGCGCGCGCTGCGCAAAGCCGGCCACGTCATGCTCGACTGCCCGGTGAGCGGCACCGGCGCTCAGGCCAAGGTGAAGGATCTGGTGGTCTATGCGAGCGGCGATTGCCAGGCGATCCGCAGGCTGCGCCCGCTGTTCGCCGGGTTCGCGCGCGCGGTGCACGACCTCGGCGCGTTCGGCAACGGCAGCCGCATGAAATATGTCGCCAACCTTCTGGTCGCCATCAACAACGTCGCCAGCGCCGAGGCGATGGTGCTCGGGCTGAAGGCCGGCCTCGACGCGCAGACCGTGTTCGACATGGTCAGATCGGGCGCCGCCAATTCGCGCGTATTCGAATTGCGGGCACCCATGATGGTGGAGGACCGTTACGACGGGGCCAGCATGAAAATGTCGGTCTGGCAGAAGGACATGGCGGTCATCGGCGGATTCGCGCGGCGGCTGCGCTGCCCGACGCCGATGTTCGACGCCACGGTGCCGGTTTACGCCAAGGCGATGCGGAGCGGGCATAGCGAGCACGACACCGCCGCGGTCTGTGCGGTGCTGGAGAAAATGGCGGGCGTGAAGCGGCAAAAGGCAGCGCCGCGGCGAGCGAGGCGGCGTTAGGCAGGCGCTAATCGCACGGCATCAGCTCCGCAAGAAGTCGAGCACCGCGGTCTCTGCCAGCACCGCTTCGGGAATGCTGTGACGCTGCGAGCGGGCGCGCTCCTCGGCGGTGTGTGTGGCCTGGAGATAGGCGCCGAGATGTCGCGCGCGCTCGATGATGCGCTTTCCGACCGGGACCCGCGCCGCCTCGAAGCGTCGCAGCGCCGCCTCGACCTCGTCGACCTCGAGCGCGGCCACCAACGCCGCGGCGTCGTCCGCCGCCTTGGCGACGCCGGCTGCGACATGCGGTCGTGCGACGAAGGCCGCGTCGCCGATCATCGCGACCCGGCCGAACGCCATGCGCGGCGTTTCGAGATCGTAGATCGGGCGCGCATTTGGGCGATCGCCTCGCGCCGGATCAGCGGCGGAGGAATCGATATCGTGTGGGTGGTGCCGCCCGCATCGGTGAGCAGATGCTGCAGCTCGCCGTTCTCATCCGCCGGCCGGTACCAGACCACGTTGTAACGGCGGTGTCCCGGACGCAGGTCATTGTCGGGGCCGGCGACCGGATAGCCCAAGCACTGTTCGCCCGGCGGCAGGCAGAACGTCATGTAGTTGAACAGCTCGCGATGGATCGCCGGTGCAAACGCCGCCTCGGGAATGAGTGCGCGCCACGCCACGTAGCCCACGTAAAGCGGCGCCAGCTCCGGCAGGCATTGCTGGCGGATGGTGGAGCGAAGGCCATCCGCACCCACCAGGAGCTCGGCCTCCGCGGCATCGCCATCGCCGAAATGCGCGACCACGGAGTTTTCGGTCTGGACGAAACCGCTGACGCCTCGACCACGGTGGTAGCGTTCGCGCGGGAACGCGTCCCGCAGCACCCGGTAGACGCGCTCCCAGGCGGTGAGAACCTGGGGACAATCAAACTGGCCGACGAGGCGACCGGACGCATCCAGGATCTTTCGGGTCGTGATCTCCACCCCGAGCGCGGTCGGATCGATTCCGAGCCGGCGCAGCGTTTCGATCAGATCCGGCTGCGCGACGATGCCGGCGCCGCGGCCGGCGAGTTCGCTCTCGACCCGCTCGAAGACGTCGACGTCCCAGCCGGCACGCCGCAGCAGCAACGCCGCCAACAGGCCGCTCATGGAGCCGCCCACGATCAGCGCGCGACGCTTGCTCGCCTTTTCGCTCGATCCCGCCATTTCCTGCCGCGCAAAAGTTGCTATATATCGTGCCAAACCTGGAGGAATGCCATGGCCCAGACGATGTTGGACAAGAAGGCGGAGAGTTCGGTGAA
>VAZL01000140.1 GCA_005883445.1 Alphaproteobacteria bacterium
CCACGCGGCGAGCGCGGCGGGCACGTCGATGCTGCGCTCGAGATAGACCGCAAGCGACAGCGCGTTCATCATGGCGCATCCGCCGCCCTGTCCGATGTTCGGCGGCAGCGCGTGCGCGGCGTCCCCGATGATCGCCACCCGCCCCGCCGACCAGCGGCTGAGCTTGATCAGATCGAAGCGATCGTAACGGGCCTGCTCGCCGATGCGGTCGATCAGCGGCTCGAGGTGGGGAAACCAGCGTTCCCACGCATCCTTTCGCACCGGCGTCGCCTTGGCGATCTCGTCGCGATCGAGCATCGTCAGCGCGACGTAAATATCGTTCTCGCTGCACGGCGTGTAGAGCACGCGCCGGGTGCCGGACCAGTATTCGACCGGCGCGTGGCGCCATCGACCAGGTATTTGCGCTTCGCCAGCAGGCCGACGGCGTCGCGCACCGCCGAGTTGCTGCCGTCGGCGCCGACGATCAGGTCGGCCTTGAGCTTGCGGCCGTCCGCCAACACGAGTTCGCCGTCGGCGCTCGCGCCGGTCGCAACCGAATCGGTGACGATCTCGGCGCCGGCGCGCGTCGCTGCCGCCGCCAGCGCGTTGATGACGGTCTGGCGCACGATGCTGAACACGCGGCTGCCCTCCCAGCGGTGCACCGAGATCACCCGGTTGCGATCGTCGCGGACCTCGCGGGTGTGGGCGAAAGGCGCACCCTTGACCGCCTCCTCATAGGCGCCGACCGCCGCGAGCACGCGCAGTCCGTTCTCGTAGATGTAGATGCCCGCGCCCGTGGTGCGCAGGCGCTGCCCGCGTTCGTGCACGCGCACGCTCCAGCCGCGCTGCGCCAGCGCACAGGCTGCGGTCAGGCCGGCGAAACCCGCGCCGGCGATTTCGGCGTGTCGGTTCATGGCGCCATCCTATGGCATCGCATGATCGAGGGTAGCCCGCGCCAACCGCCTGGCGCTATGATGGGGGACTGAAGGGCGAGCGACGCCCGCGAGGAGGATGGTGATGGCACGTCTGCGCCATTTTGCGGTCTGCGTGAAAGACCTCGACAAGGCGGCGGAGTTCTACGCCAATGTGTTCGACCTCAAGCGCATCGGCCGCGAGGATCTGGACATCGGCTCCGCGATCTACATGAGCGACGGTGTGATCAATCTCGCGCTGCTCAATTTCAAGGGGAAGGCGGGCAGCAAGGCGTCCGATATCAAGGAGGGCACGACCGTCGTCGGCGCGCATCATTTCGGCTTCCAGGTCGACGACCTCGCCGAGACCGAGAAGCGCATCGAGGCTAACGGCGGCAAGTTTTTCTTCGACCTCGGCGACGAGCGCCACGGCAATTTCGAGCGCAAGTTCAAGGACCCGGACGGGGTGATCTTCGATATTTCAAAACACGGTTGGCAGGGAACGGACGGGTATAAGAAATAATCCCGTCAGCAGCGTGTCCCGGGCGCAGCGCAGCGTGGAGGGATAGGCGCGTTTACGCGCCTATCCCGCAACGGTGCGCTGCAGACCCGGGACCGTCACAGTCTGTGGCGGTCCCGGATCAGCGGTGCACCGCTACGCTTTAGCTCCGCGCTGCACCGCATCCGGGACACAGGGCCCGAGCGGGAGAATCCTCAGCGCGATTGGAGCCTACTTGATGAATGCGTTGCTGTAGAGTTCGTCGACCGGCGTCGCCTTCTGGATGAAGCCCTTCGCCACGTAGAACTCCTGCAGCTTGGCGAGCCGCTCCGCGTTGACCTCGCCCAGCTGCTTTTGACCCGGATAGACCAGGTTGGCGTACATGTTGAGCGCGAAGCGAACCGCGCCCTCCTTTCCCTTCCACTCCGGCACGAAGCGAACGAAGTCGTCCGTCGCCTTGTCGGGATCGTCCATGATGTCCTTCATGCCCCGCAGCGCCGCGTGCACGAACTTGCGCACCATCTCCGGCTTGTCCTTGATGATCTGATCGGACGCCGCGATGCCTTGCGCCATATGCGGGAAGTATTCGTCGGTCGGGATCACCTTGACCTTCACGCCCGCCGCCTGGACCGGCGGTATCCAGTCCGGCACGCCCGCCATTCCTACCGACTTTCCGGTGGCCACGAATTCCCACACGCCGGTAGGACCGGCCGACTGAATGTCCACGTCGTTCTGCGTCAGCCCGGCGCTCGCGAGCAGCCCGAGCAGCGCGTAGAACGTCGTATCCTGATACGACATCACCGTGATGGTCTTGCCCTTGAGGTCGGCCGGTTTCTCGATGCCGGAATCCTCGCGCACCACCAGCTGCATGAAACCTTTGCCGCCGAACACCGCGACGATCTTCACCGGCACGCCGTTGCCGCGGACCATGATCGGCCCGTCCGCGACGATGCCGCCGAGCGGCGCGTTGCCGGCGCCCACTTGCTTGGCCACATCGACGCCGCCGCGACCCACCGCGAAGCTCACGTCGAGGCCGGCAGCGGTGAAATAGCCCTTGCCCTGGGCGAGCTGGATCGGCCCGAAGGCCGGCAGAATCGGAGGCGCCGGGAAGAGATACGTGATCTTTTCGGGGGTCTGCGACGACGCCGGCGCGCTCAACAGCCCCCAACCGAACGCGCTGCCGCCGGCGAGGAGCCAGCGGCGGGATATTTTCGCATCACGTGCGGACATCTCATCCTCTCCAGTCGGCGTATTCTCGCGGACTCGCCGCCCATAGCGGCGGTCTGTCTGCCACTATACGCCATGGTATCGTTCTGCAATACGACGGCACGGGCAAGACGCGGGTACGGTGGTCGAGTTTCAGGCAATGTCGGACGTGGTACGGCTCGAATACCGCAACGTGACGATGCGCTTCGTCGCCGCGTCCGGAAAAGCCCTTACGGCGGTCGAGCGCGTGAGCTTAGCCGTCCGCGATGGCGAGGTGGTCTCCCTCATCGGCCCCAGCGGCTGCGGCAAATCAACCCTGCTCAATATCGGCTCGGGTCTTTACACGCCGAGCGAAGGCGAGGCCTTCGTCGACGGCGAGCGCGTGGAAGGGCCGAACGCCCATGTCGCCTTCATGCTGCAGAAGGATCTGCTGCTGCCTTGGCGCACCGTGCTCGAGAACGTGATGTTCGGCGTCGAGATCCAGCGCCTTGCCTTGCCGGAACGCAGGCGGCGCGCCCACGCGCTGCTGGAAAACTTCAACTTGGCCGAGTTTGCCGGTCACTACCCGCACCAATTGTCGGGCGGCATGCGCCAACGCGTGGCGCTCGCGCGCACGCTCGCGGTCGATCCGTCCGTGCTCCTGCTCGACGAGCCGTTCTCGGCGGTCGACGCGCAAACCCGGATGGTGCTGCAGCGCGGGCTGGCGCAGACCCTCAAACGCGCGGGCAAGACGGCGCTGCTGATCACGCACGACCTGCTCGAAGCCGTCACGCTGTCCGACCGCGTGCTGGTGATGAGCCGTCGGCCGGGCCGCGTCATCGATGAGATCCGCATCGAGCTGCCGCAGCGCGACGATCCGATCGCGCGCCGCCGCGAGCCGAGAGTGAACGAATATGTGGCGCGGCTGATGGATCGCCTCGACATCAGTCACGCCGGGCAACCCGCGGCGGGAGCATCGGCGTGAACGGCAATTCCTCGCTGGTGCGCAGGGGAACGGCCGCCAGCGTGGCCCTGCTGATCGTCGTCTTGGCGGCGTGGCAATGGGGGCCGGGCCTGCTCGGAATTCCCACCTTCATCATCCCGCCGCTATCCGCGGTGTTCGACGAGTTCCTGCGCATGCTCGCGGTGAGTGCCCTGATGACGCACACCGGCGTCACCGCGCTCGAGGTGATCGCGGGTTTCGTGCTCGGCAGTCTGCTCGGCGCGTTTTTCGGCTACGTGCTGGGCATGTCGCCGACCGCCGAGTTTGCGCTCTCGCCCTACATCCTTGCGCTGCAGATCGCGCCCAAGGTGGCGTTCGCGCCGCTGTTCATTCTGTGGATGGGCTTCACGCTCTATCCGAAGATCCTGGTCGCTATACTGATCGTGTTCTTTCCGGTCATGGTCAACGTCCTGACCGCCATCCGCACCGTCGATCCCGACCTGGTCAACCTCGCGCGGGCGTTCAAGGCGACGCGCGCGCAAATTTTCTGGAAGATCGAGTTCCCGGCCTCGCTGCCGCCGCTGTTCGCGGGCTTGCGCATCGCCTCGACGCTCGCCGTGGTCGGCGTCGTGGTGGGCGAGCTGGTCGGAGGCAATCTCGGGCTCGGCTATCTCCTGGCCTTCGGCGAGGGCCAGGCCAATACCGCGATGGTGTTCGTCGCGATCCTCATGCTGACCGTGGTCGGAGGCATCGCCTACCTCGCCGTGATCCTGGTAGAGCAGCGCGTGCTGCATTACCTGCCGCGGCGCACGCTCAGCGGGGTGTAGTATGGAATCCGTAACGGGTCATGCGCGGGCTTGACCCGCGCATCCATCCCGTTTCGCAAAACGTTTTACGAAGATTGATGGATTGCCGGGTCAAGCCCGGCAATGACGGCGTTTGCGTCATCAATTCCGCCCGCGAGCTGCGCCAGACTCGGCACTTCGCCGAGCACGAGGAAACCGATCAGCAGCGTAAATCCCGGCACCAGCGACGGAAACACCGCGGCGCGGCCGGCGCCGAGCAGCACGACCGAGCGGGTGAAGAGATAGGTCGCGCCCGCGCCGGCGAAGATGCCTTGCATGGCGAGCTGCACGAGATTTTCGGTAAGCCCCAACGCGATCATGCGCTCGAAGCCGAAGGCGAGCCACTGGATCGCCACATCGACGAGCGACACCACGCTGGTGACCGCGACCGCGCGCGTCGGCGCAATGCGCCAGAGCCGTAGCAACGTCGCGAACGCTGCGAACCCCAGTCCGGCGACGACGAAGGACAGGTCGCCGACGAGGCCGTGCGTCCCGATCGTTGCGAGCGCGTCGGCGCCGATCACGGCAAGCCCGGCGACGATGACGGCCGCGCCTGCCACGCGCCCCGCCGGCAGCTTTTCCTTCAGCACCAACGTTGCCAGCGCCAGCCCGCCAAGCGCCGCGCACGAGGGTTGGATCACGCCGCCATGGGCGAGCGGCACGAACAGGAAACCGGCATAGCTCAGGAACGCGATCGGCGGCCCGCTGAGGAGCGTCAGCGCCACCCCTTTCGCCCAGCCCACCCCGCCGAGATCGCGTAAGCCCACGCGGGCGACGAACGGGAGGAAGACGAGCCCGGCCCAGACGAAGCGGTGAAATACGATGTCGGCTGGCGAAAACCCGATCGCGATGCCATGGCGCGCCGCGACGAACCCCGCCGCCCAGAACAGGGACGCGCCGACGCCGCAGGCGATACCGGCGGCGGTAGCCGGTACGTCGGAGCGGGGAGCGGCGGGATTGGATGTCACGCGGTTCCTTTCGCGGCGCGGGCCCACAAGGCGTGGGACGATAATTAGCAGTTGCCGCGCGGCGCGTGCGCATTACCAATGGGAGCTAAGGATTCGCACACGATGGCCGCCCTCGACGCACTCAGCATCGGCATTCTGCTCGGCGCCCTCCTGGTTCTGGCGGGCATCATGTCGAGCCTGGTGGCGCTGCGCTTCGGCGCACCGCTGCTGCTGGTGTTCCTGATCGTCGGGATGCTCGCGGGCGAGGAGGGGCTGGGCGGCGTCAAGTTCGACGACGTGCGCACCACCTACGTGGTCGGCTCGATCGCACTGGCGCTCATCCTGTTCGACGGCGGTTTGCGCAC
>VAZL01000141.1 GCA_005883445.1 Alphaproteobacteria bacterium
ATGCCGTCAAGGCGTGCTTCCACGGGCATGGCCAGGCCTGCGACTGTCGCAAGCCAAAGCCGGGCATGATCCTCCAGACCGCGATGGAACTCGGGATTAACCTTGCGAAGAGCTTCATGGTGGGTGACCGCAAGAGCGACATCGAAGCGGGCCGCGCGGCCGGGTGCGCCACCGTGTTCATCGATCTCGGCTATACGTTACCCGCGCCGGATGCTCCCGACTATGTCGTGCATTCGATCACCGAAGCTGCCAACGTCATCATCGAAACCGTTCTAACCACGCAGGAGGGGCCATGAGCCGGGTCGCCGATCTCAAGGTCAAGATTTTCGCCGACGGTGCCGATTATGAGGGCATCGTCAAAATGTCGAAAAATCCCGCGATCAAGGGCTTCACCACTAATCCGACGTTGATGCGAAAGGCCGGCGTGAGCGATTACGAGGCGTTCGCACGCAAGGTGCTGGCCGCGATCCCTGACCGGCCGGTGTCGTTCGAGGTCTTCGCCGACGACTTCGCAAGCATGGGCGAGCAGGCGCGTACGATCGCGGCATGGGGGCCGAACGTGAATGTGAAGATCCCGGTCACCAACACCAAGGCGCAGTCGGCAAGCGAGCTCATCCGTGCGCTGTCGTCCGAAGGCGTGGCGCTCAACGTCACCGCGATCTTCACCCTCGATCAGGTCCGCACCGTTGTCGACGCGCTCCATCCGGGGACGGTGGCGATTGTCTCGGTTTTCGCCGGACGCATCGCTGATACCGGCGTCGACCCGATCCCGCATATGCGTGCGTGCAAGCAAATCACCGCCTCGCGTCCCAAGGCGGAATTGCTTTGGGCGAGCACCCGCGAGCTCTTGAACATCTTCCATGCCGAGCAGAGCGGCTGTGACATCGTCACGGTGCCGAATGAGTTTCTCAGCAAGCTCGATCTCGTCGGCAAGGATCTGGCGGAATACTCGCGCGAAACGGTGCAATCCTTCTATCGCGACGCTGCGGCTGCCGCCTATCAGATCAAGACCACCCGCTTCGCCGCCGAGTAAGATGGAGGAGCGACGACGATCAACGACGTCCATGATCCCGGCCGGCGCTAGGCGTTGACCTTCAACGGTGAAGTGCTCTGTGAAATCAAATCCGAGCGAATCCGAGATCCTCGATTGGTGCATGGGGTATCTGGCTAGGACCTTTAAGACGCCAGTGGATCGCATCCGCCCGCACGCGAAGTTCGCTCGTCTCGGGATGGACTCCGCCGCATCGGTTTTCTTCCTCATGGAGCTCGAGGAGTGGCTTGGGGTCGAGCTCCCCACTGAAATCGTATTCGCATATCCAACGCCCGCTGAACTTGCCCGACACGTCGCTGAGCGTCATATGTCGGAGAGCAGCGCGAAAGGGCCGGTCGGTTAAATGCTCGACTCGCGCCGGCCACCGTTCTTCACCTCCCTCGTCGATCTACTTCGTTATCGGGCCGCGAAGCAGCCGAACGATCGCGCCTATGTACTCTTGTCGGATCAGGGGCAAGAAGAATCGGTTTTGACGTTCGCGGAGCTCGATCAGCGCGCCAGCGACGTGGCGGCACGATTGGCCCACGGTCAAATCGGTGATCGCGCCCTGCTGATGTTCGGACCGGGGCTTGATTTCATCATCGCCTATTTTGGCTGTCTGCTTGCGGGCGTCATCGCGGTACCGATGATGCTCCCCCGGCGCAACAGCTCGCTTGATTCAAGCGCGAGCATTCTCGCCGATTGCTCCCCTCGCTTTGCGCTGACGAATACGCATTTGGGCAGCGCTCGGCCGGATGTCCTTGAGCGATTTCAAGGATACAAGATGGAATGGCTATTTCTCGATCAAGAATCGGGGCGTTTGCTCGACCAGAACCGATTGCTGCCAACTCCCGGACCTGAGGACCTCGCTTTTCTACAGTACACGTCCGGCTCGACCTCGGACCCCAAGGGCGTGATGGTCACTCACGGCAACCTCATCGAAAACCTCGAGATGATCCGTGTGACCCTCGACAACACGGGGCAATCCACCTACGTGAACTGGGTCCCGCTCTATCACGATATGGGCCTCATCCTGAATGTTTTGCAGGCGCTCTATGTCGGCGCGCCTTGTGTGTTACTAGCGCCGGTTACATTCATCCAGCGTCCGCTGCAATGGTTGCGCGCCATCCACAATTACCGGGCGGAGGTTGCAGGAGGGCCAAACTTTGCATTCGATCTTTGCGTTCGGCGATTTCGCGCAGATCAGGTGAAAGATCTCGATCTGTCTTGCAGCGACGTTTAGTCCTTATGGCTTCGAGCCGCGGGCCATGTGCCCGCTCTACGGCCTGGCCGAAGCGACAGTATTGATCTCGGGAGGAGGCAGTGGCGCCGGGCCGGTCATACGGACGGTCAGCCGCGAGGGCTTTCAGCGCCATCAAGTCGCCGCTCCCGCAGGCCACGACGATGCGCATCGTGTGGTCGGCTGCGGCCGAAATATTATCGGCCAGCGCATCGCGATCGTGGATCCGGAAACCCGGCGGCGGCTCGCAGCCGACCACATCGGCGAGGTGTGGGTGGGCGGACCTCACATCTGCAAAGGCTATTGGGGCAATCCGGCCACCACCAGATCGACATTCCATGCGCGGATCGAGGGGGAGGATGAATTCTGGCTACGCACTGGCGATCTCGGTTTCATGGACGAAGCCGGAGAGCTGTTCATCACGGGCCGCATCAAGGATGTCATCATCGTGCGCGGCATCAACTACTATCCGCAGGATATCGAGAACACGGTCTACGACAGCCATCCGGCGCTGCGGCGGTACTGCGGGGCTGTGTTCTCGGTGCTGACCGAAAACACCGAAGAAAAGGTCGTGCTAGTACAAGAAGTGGAGCGCGTTCATCGCCGCGACCTCGAGATCGACGAGATCATCGGCTGCATCCGCGAGGCGGTCGTAAACGAGCACGAAATCGCGCTCGACTCGATCTTGCTCATTCGCCCTGGCTCCATTCCGAAGACCACCAGTGGCAAGATTCAGCGCAACCTCGCTCGTCGGATGTGGCTGCAGAATTCATTCAAGGCGGTCGACATGTTGTCGACATGACGTCTGGCCGTTGCTCGTGACGTGCCGAACGGCTTAAGTCTGCGTGCATCGATTCTGCGTCGGCAGAAGCCCAGGGCAAGCATGAGATCGCGGGCTTTCGTCGCCGTGATTGGACCTGCCGGGTCTCATCTCGATCTTCGACATGACGAGCAGCGTTGAATGGCGTTTAATTCGCTCGCTTATGCACTATTGCTGACCTTCACGATCGCCTGGATGGCGATTGGTCCGTTGCGCGCATTGATGCTGATTGTGGCGAGCTTGATATTTTATGCGGCGGCCGGACCTTTCGACATGCTGGTGTTTGTGGGCGCGGTCGTACTCAATTGGCTGATCCAGGTTGCTGTGCCGGCCGACCGACGCCGCATTTTGGCTGCCGTCATCGTCAACATCGGGCTGATCGGGTACTTCAAATACCGCAACATGCTGCTCGGGGAAACCAGCCCGGCCGGCAGCTTCATTGACGTCACACTCCCGCTCGGCATCTCGTTCTATAGTTTTCAGGCTTTGGCCTATCACATCGACGTCGTACGCGGTCGCAACGGGCCGGCACGCTCGTTCCCCGAATTCTTCCTGTTCAAAGCGTTTTTTCCGCAACTGATTGCCGGACCAATCGTTCGGCCCAATCAGACGCTTCCGCAGATACAACGAATCTTCGACGACAAGTCGCGGCGGCATCGCCTGCTGGTCTTCGGCCTCAGTCTTATCGTCTTGGGTCTGGTAAAAAAGGTGGTGCTGGCGGACAGCCTCGCTCCCGTCGTCGATGATATTTTTTACGTCCCGCCGGACAGCGCGTATCTTGCTTGGCTTGGCGCCGTGCTGTTCCTGTTTCAAATTTATTTCGATTTTTCCGGCTATTCCGATATTGCTATCGGTTCGGCCTACCTCCTGGGCATTCGCCTTCCCAGGAATTTCGCGACACCCTTTCTGGCGTCCAGTATTCAGGAGCTATGGCAGCGTTGGCACATCACGCTGACGCTGTTCCTGCGCGACTATGTGTTCCTGCCGCTCGCCGATATGCGGCTCGTGGCGCGCCGATACCGCGCGATGCAGCACTTTTGCGCCATCGTACTAACCATGACCCTTTGTGGCCTGTGGCACGGGGCGGGCTGGAATTTTGTCCTCTGGGGCACGTTACAGGGTATTGCGATGGTGTTTGCAGCGCTGTGGTCGAGATACCTTCCGTCACCGCCGGCCCCGTTGGGTTGGGCCGCGACGATCACGTTCTTCGTTGTGACGTTGGTCTTCTTTCGCTCGCCCAATCTGGGATATGCATTCAACTATCTCGATACCATGCTATCATTCCGCGGTGGTTGGCCAACGGTGGTAGACGACGCCGCGCCACCCTGGGAAGTGGTGGCAGGTGTGGTGGGCCTATTCGCTCTGCATTGGATCGAGTTCCGTCTGCAACAGCCCGGCGTTCTTCGCGTCATGCGCCGAGCCGAGGGGCCGGTCAGCCGAGGATTCCTATCGGGCGTTGCATTGCTACTGATCCTCATTCCGGTGACCAACGTGAACCCATTCATCTATTTTCGGTTTTAAACTCGCCGCGCCATGTCTTCCTCCCGATTGTCCCCGCGGGTCTCTTCTCTTGGCCGCTTTCTCTTTGGAGTGATGCTGGCCTTGCTGGTGGTAGATCTTGGACTGCGGTTGATCGAGGTGACGCCGCTGTGGCGGATCTTGCCCGTGGTACAGCCCATTCTCGGCCAGCCCGACAAGGATTTTGGCTTTGAATCGACTCCTGGTGGTCGTGGCATCTGGACCACCGAACATCGGGCGCGCCTACAACTGAACTCACTTGGCCTGCGCGATGTCGAGCGTGATCTTGCAAAGCCCGCAGGGACCTTTCGAATAGGCCTGCTTGGGGATTCGATGGTCGAAGCGGCGCAGGTCAGCCAGCAGGCCACCTTCGGAGCGATAGCCGAACGCCGGCTGCGTGCCGATGGCTACAATATCGAGCTGATCAATTTGGCGATCGCCGGCCCGAATCCCATTCGTCAGCTCTGGCGGTTGGAGAGGCGAGGCTATCCGTTGAACCTAGACCTGGTGATCGCCAACAGTGCTGCGAGCAGCTTTCTCTCCGGCAAACTGCTCGATGACAGCGAGAATCCGGCGTATGTGCATACCGGAAACGGCCAGCTCGCGGTTGGCTATGGCTTTCGTGAACGGTTCTCGCAGCGCCACGCCGACGATCTCATAGGGCGGCTGTTCGTTGCGCTTTACCAGAACTCGCCTGTGTTCCGCATGCTTTACCTGCGCAGCACGGAGCCATGGTCGGTACTATTGGGCCTGCCGTCCGCCCAATCCGTCAGCCAACGATCGGTCATGGGCCTTCCACCGCCTGCGTCCGAGGCCGCTCGCTTTGCCTGCGATCAGGCCGCGGCGGCGCTAGAGCCCATGATCCATCTTTGGCGTGACCATCGTCCGGAGCTACTCTGGGCGGCCACTGCGCGGTTCTTGGACGATATGGCGCAGAGCACGCAGACTCATGGCGTTCGGCTCTTCT
>VAZL01000178.1 GCA_005883445.1 Alphaproteobacteria bacterium
ATGTTCGCCTTCTGGACGATCGCGCGGAAGCGCTCCGCCTCCTGCTTCACGCGCGCGTCCAACTCCGCCGCGCTCGAGGGGATGGTGACGACGCCGCCGCCGGCGAAGCGCTCCTTCACGTCGGGCATGTTAAGGATCTTGACGACCTCGGCGTTGAGCTTGTCGATGATCGGCTGCGGCGTCGCCTTGGGCGCAAACAGCGCGGTCCAGTTGGAGGCGTCGATCTCTTTCACGCCTTCCTGCTGCAACGTCGGCCATTCCGGATTGAGGGTCGAACGCTTGGCCATCGTGACCGCGAGCACGCGGACGCGTCCGCTCTTGACGTGCGGGGCGACCGAAGAGCTCGCCAGCACGCCGAGCGGAATATCGCCCGCCGCGAGCGCCGCGGCGGCCGGCGCGCCGCCCTTGTAGGGGATGTGCTGGAACTGGGTGCCGGTATTCAACGCCATCCATTCGAGCACGATCTGGTTGATGCTGCCGTTGCCAGGGGTGGCGACGGAGATGCGCCCGGGCTGCGCCTTCGCGGCGGCAATCACGTCCGCGACGGTGTTGTAGGGCGCGCCGGCATGCGCTGCGAGCACGAGCGGCGCGTCGCTCACCATCGCGATGGGCGCAAGGTCGCCCTCGACGTCGTAGGGCATCTCCTTGAACATGGCCGGATTGATCGCCACGTCGCCACCGGTTGCCATGACCATGGTGTAGCCGTCGGGCGCGGCCTTTGCCGCCGCCGCCATGGCGATGAAACCATTGCCGCCGGGCCGGTTCTCCACCAGCACTTGCTGCCCCCAGGCTTCCGTCAGTTTGGCGCCGAGGATGCGCGAGGCAATGTCGGAGATGCCCCCCGGGGCATAGGGCACCAGGATGTGGATGGGCTTGGCCGGGTAATTCTGCGCCTGCGCGGGCGCCGCGCAAAAAACGACGAGCGCGATGACACTTGCGATCCAAGCCATGAACACCTCCTGCGCCGGCGCGTCGCATCCATAACCTGCATGAGAGACCGCCCCCGTGGCAAGCCGCGCCGGCGCCGCAGCCTGCAAGCCGCTCAGACCTCGCGCACGATGGCGCTCTCGTGCCAGCGCCGCAGCAGCAGATGGGAGACGAGCGAGAGCGCGAAGAAGATGACGATGCCGGCGACCGAGAGGAGCAGCAGCGCCGCGAACATGCGCGGGATGTTGAGCCGGTAGCCCGACTCGACGATGCGATAGGCGAGGCCCGAACCGGCGCCGGCGGAGCCCGCCGCGATCTCGGCGACCACGGCGCCGATCAGCGACAGTCCGCCCGCGATCTTCAAGCCGCCCAGGATGTAGGGCAGCGCCGCCGGCAGCTTGAGCTCCCACAGCACTTGGCGCCGCGTGGCGCCATAAAGGCGGAAAAGATCGGCGAGGTTGTGATCGACGGAGCGCAGGCCGAGCGTGGTGTTGGCGAGCACCGGGAAGAAGGCGACGATCCAGGCGCAGGCGAGCACCGCGGCCTGCTGCGGCAGATAGATGAGGAGCAGCGGCGCAATCGCCACGATCGGCGTCACCTGCAGGATCACCGCGTAGGGATAGAGCGAATATTCGATGAGGCGCGACTGGTTGAACAGCACGGCGAGCCCGACGCCGCCGGCAGCCGCGAGCAGAAAACCTTCGAGCGTGGTCGTGAGCGTGACGAGGAGGGAAGCTCCCAGCACGGCCCAGTCGGAGATCAGGGTGGAAAAGACGAGGTGCGGGCCCGGCAGCACGTAGGGCGGAATGTTGCCGATGCGTACCAAGAGCTCCCACACGACCACGCCGAGCGCGAGCACCGCAACCGGGAGCAGCACGCGCAGCACGCGATCTACGCGCGTGCGCGCCTCATCCTTTGCTCTCGCCTCGCTCATCATCGTTCGCTCAAGATCGCGTTCATGGTCCTTCCATCGTGCCGATGGCGCGCGTCAAGGCTTCCGAGACCTGCCGGCAATGGCCGACATAATCGGCGGAGGTGCGAAAGCGTTCGTCGCGCGGATAGGGCGCGTCGATCGAGAGCTCGGTGAAGACCCGGCCAGGCCGCGAGGTCATCACGACGATCCGCTGCGAGAGATAGACCGACTCGAACACCGAATGGGTGACGAACACGACCGTCTTGCCCAGCGACTGCCAGAGCGCCAGCAGATCGTTGTTGAGGCGAAAGCGCGTGATCTCGTCGAGCGCGGCGAATGGCTCGTCCATCAACAGGAGTTTCGGCTCGGTGACGAGCGCGCGGGCGATCGAGGTACGCATCTTCATCCCACCCGAGAGCTCGCGCGGGTAGCTCTGCGCGAAGCCGGAAAGTCCGACGCGCGCGAGCGCGGCGTCGACGCGCGCCTGCGCCGACGGCTCGAGACCCGCGAGCTTGAGCGGCAGGCGCACATTCGCGGCGACCGTCGCCCACGGCATCAGCGTCGGCTCCTGGAACACGAAGCCGATGCGGCGCGGACCGGCGGCGCGCGCGGCCTCGGCCTCCAGCCACTCGACCGTTCCGCTGGTCGGCTCGCTCAGGCCCGCGACGATGCGCAGCGCCGTGGACTTGCCGCAGCCCGACGGACCGAGCAGCGACACGAACTCGCCCGGCCGCACATCGAGGTCGAGACGCTCGAGCGCGACCACGCCGTTCGCAAAGGTCTTTCCGACGCCCTTGAGCGCGACGACGGGGGCGCCGGAGTTGGAGGGATCAACGGGCACGTTGCATATTATTCGCTGTGCGGCGGCGCGACCGACGGCCGAAGCCTATTTCCTCAATCCGATCTCGGTCATGAACGCGACCCAACGCTTCACTTCGGCGGCGTGGAACTCGGAAAACGCCTCGACCCCGAGCCCGGTGGGCTCGAAGCCGATGGCGCGAAATTTGTCCTCGATCTCGCCCTGCTTGACGATATCGGCGATGGCCTGGCCGAGCACCGCGCGCGCATCGGGGGGCATGCGCGGCGGCCCGTAGATGCCGAGCCACCCCGTCAGCTCGACGCCGGCGACGCCCGCCTGCTTGAAGGTCGGCACGTTCGGAAGGCTCGGCAGCCGGTAAGGACTGCTCACGGCGAGACCTTTAACCAGCCCGGTTTTGATCTGCTCCATGACCACGGGAAACACCTCGATGAGCAGATCGATCGATCCGCCCATGAGATCGTTGAGCGCGGCGGGGCCGCCGCGGTAGGGCACGTGCACCATTTTGGTGCCGGTCTCCTTCATGAACAGCTCGACCGCGAGATAGTCGACCGCCGCGGTGCCGGTCGAGCCGAAGGTGAGCTTGCCGGGCCGCGCTTTGGCGTAATCGATGAACTCCTTCACCGAATTCACCGGCATGTTGTTGTTGACGATCATGGCGGTGGCGTATTCGGCCGTGCCGGCGATCGGAAGGAGATCGCGCAGCGCGTCGAAGGGCGCGTTCACTTCCATCGCATAGCCGAGGACGAAGTTGCCCATGGTGCCGGCCATGAGGGTGTAACCGTCGGGCTCGGCTTTGAGCATCTCGCGCAAACCGATCAGACCGTTGGCGCCGGGCTTGTTCTCGACGATGACCGGCTGGTTGAACCTCACGCGCAGGCCTTCCGCCACCAACCGCGCCGACAAGTCGGTGATGCCGGCCGGCGGG
>VAZL01000179.1 GCA_005883445.1 Alphaproteobacteria bacterium
GGAACGCGCCTCTAGCTATAGGCTTCGGCCAGCATTGGCAAGTTCGCTCCCGGTGTTTGGTGCGGGGTCGGAAATGCGACGGCCACGCGCCTCGTCACCCGCGGGCTTGACCCGCGGGTCCATCGTGCTTCGAAAGCCTTTTTGCCAAGAGGATGGATTGCCGGATCAAGTCCGGCAATGACGCCGCGGGCGTCCGGCAATGACACCGGCATACACCGCGCCCGCGCGGTCCCTCACGCCCTTGCCCGCTCGCCGCGCCGCGTGTCGAGATCGACCGCGCGATCCGGGATCGACAGGCGGAAGGTCGCGCCGATGGTGCCTTCGACCAGGCGGATCTCGCCGCCGTGGGCACGCACGAGCTCGGCCACGATGGCGAGCCCGAGCCCGACGCTGCCGGTGCGGGTCGAGCCCTGGAAGGCTTCGAACAGGTGCGCGCGGGCCTTCTCCGAGAGTCCCGGGCCGGTGTCGGAGACCTCGATCACCACCACCGCGCCCTCGCGCCGGCCGGTGACGCGGATCTGATCGCGGCCGGGGTCCTTGGCGTCGCGCGTCTCGAGCGCCTGCATGGCGTTGCGCGCGAGATTGAGCAGGATGCGGAACAGCTGGTCGGGATCGGCGTCGACGGTCAACCCGCGCTCGATCGCGGTGACCCAGCGCACCGGCGCGCTCGAATCGAGCCCCAGCGTCTCGCGCACGTCCTCAACCAAAAGCTCGAGCGAGATCAGCCGGCGATCCGGCGGCGGCTCCTGCACGCGACCATAGGACAAGGTCGACTGGCAGAACGCGATGGCGCGCTCGAGCGCCAGCATGAGCTTGGGCGCGAAGCGCTGCACGTGCGGGTCGGAAATCTTCGCCAGCCGCTCGGAAAAGAGCTGCGCCGAGGACAGCAGGTTGCGCAGGTCATGGTTGATCTTGGAAACCGCGAGCCCGAGCGCGGCGAGATGGTTCTTTTGCTGCAGCAAGGTTGCGAGATCGAGCTGCATGGCGGCGAGCTCGCGCTCGGCGGTGCCGATCTCGTCCATGCGGTCCGACGCCGCCATGATGCGCGCGGGATTCTCCGGATCGGCGCGGAACGCCACCATGTTCGCGGTCATGAGCCGCATCGGCCGCACCAGCAGCCATTGCAGTGAAAGATAGACGAGCGAGGCGGTGATCGCCGAAATGATCAGCGACAGGATCAAGATGCGGATGGAGAAGTCCACCATCGCCCGGCGCAGCGGCGCTTCGTCGAGCACCATCTCGACGAACTCGCCACCCATGGGCGCCGGCCCCACCACCCGCATCACGTCGGCGTCGACGCAGACGAGCGTCTGGAACGCCTCGATGATCGCGCGGTGCCAGGGCATGTTGCGCATGTCGATGTCGTGCGTGACCGGCCGTCGCACGTCCGAAGCCGCGAGCAGGCGCCGCTGCTGGCCCGTCTTCAGGGCAACCGCGTGCGCGTCGATGCTCTCGAGGATCTGGCGCGCGACCGTTTCCGGGACCGTGCCGCTGGGCGCGGTCTGGAACACCAGCGCCGCGGTATAGGCGGCCGACAGCCGGTCGCTGAGCCAGTTCAGCCGGAAGTTGGCGACCGAGGGGACGTAGATCAGCACCTCCGCGATCATCACGAACGACAGCGTGAGAACGAGAAGCTTGGCCGATAGCCCCATGCGCGCTCGCGCGCGGCTCGATTGATCCGCCGAAGCGGGTCGATCGGTCATGTCCATTGATCCTTGCGCCCCGGCTCAGCCGAAGCGGCGCAGCAAGGCGATGATGCGCCGCACCCAAATGTTGGTCAAACTGGGTGTGAAATAGGTAACCGCGGCGCGTTTTCCAATCTCGGCCAGGGTGGGATATGGCACTATGATACCGGCAAGCGCCCGGATGGGGAGGCCTCGGCTGATCGCCAGCGTCCAGGTGGTGATCAGCTCGCCCGCACCGGCGCCCACGATGGTGGCGCCGAGGATCTTACCCCTCCCGTCGGTCACAACCTTGATATGCCCCACCGTCTCGCGCTCGGCCTGGGCGCGGTCGTTCTCGTGGTAGGGCCAACGCAGCAGGCGGATGGTGAGCTTGCGCGCCCTCGCCTCGGCCTCGGTCAGGCCCACATGGGCGAGCTCGGGGTCGGTGAAGGTCACGCGCGGCACGAGGTCCGCGTTCACCTTGACCGGCAGGCGAAACAGTGCGTTCCGGATGACGAGCCCGGCATGGTAATTGGCGAGGTGGGTGAACTGGCCCCGACCCGCGACGTCGCCGATGGCGTAGACGCGCGGGTTTGCCGTCTTGAGCCCCTTGTCGACCACGATCCCGTTGCGGTCGCGGGCGATGCCGGCTTGCTCGAGCGCGAGGCCGTCCGTGTTCGCCCGGCGGCCGGTCGCGATCAACAGATGGCTGCCCTCGATTGCCTCTTCGCCGTCGCCGGCAAGGATCACCTTGAGCTTTGAACCTGTGCCTTCGACGCGCGCGACCGCGACGTTGCTGCGGACGATCACGCCCTCGCGCGCGAGCGCGTCGAGCACGATCGCCGCGCATTCGCCGTCCTCGCGCGCGAGCGGCTCAACCGCTTCCAGCACCGTGACCGCGGCACCGAGGCGGCGAAAGGCCTGGGCGAGCTCGAGACCGATCGCACCCGCGCCGATGACGATCAGGTGCTCCGGCCGCGCGGTGAGATCGAACACGGTTTCGTTGGTGAGGTAGGGCACCGTTTCGAGCCCCGCGATCGGCGGAAGCGCCGGCGAGGAGCCGGTCGCGATCACGAAGCGCCGCGCCGCGATCTCGATGCCGTCGCCGACCACCACGGTGTTGCGATCCTTGAAACGCGCGGCGCCCGCGATCACCCGCACGCCCAGCCCGTTGAAGCGCTCCTTCGAATCGTTCGGCGCAATCGCGGCGATGACGTCGTGCACGTGTCGGTGCACCTTGGGGAAGTCGACGTCCGCCGGTCCCGCCGAGACGCCGAAGGCGCGAGCATCGGCGAGGGCGTGGGCGCGCTTGCCGGCGGCGATCAGCGCTTTCGAGGGCACGCAGCCGGTATTGAGGCATTCGCCGCCCATCTTGTCCTTTTCGATCAACACGACCGATACGCCGAACGCGGCCGCAGCGGCGGCGACCGAGAGGCCGCCCGAGCCCGCGCCGATGACACAGATGTCGGGCTGCAAACGTTCCGCCATGCCTTCTCCTATCTCAAGACACTCTCTTCCGCTCGTCCCCGGGAAAACGGGGACCCACTCCTCCGCCCTGGATTCCCGCTTTCGCGGGAATGAGCGGAAGTTTTGCTGCTCGGTCGGCAGTGTCTTACTTAAATTAAGACACTATCCACGGATCACGCATGATCCGTCCACTCGCGCGCGTGCGCCGCCGAGCGCGCGCGCAGCCGCTTCACCACGACCGGAATGAGCGCGAGAACCCCCAGCGCCACGAGTGCGCCGAGAAGCTCCGGCGTGAGCGCCGCCTTCATGTGGAACTCGAGCCGGCAATCGGAGCGAGCCGCCGCGAGGCACGATTGGTAGGCCGCTTGCTGCGCGGCGATCACGCTGTCGAGGCCGGCGCCGACGAAGGCAAATGCGAAGGTGGCGGGAATCACGCCCAGCGCCGTCGCCGCCACGAAGGTCGCGAGCGGGACCCCGCACAGCGCCGGAACGAGGTTGACGAGCCAGAACGGAAAGATCGGCACCAGTCGCAGAAACAGCAGATAGTTGAAGGCGTCGGCGCGAAAGCCTTCCGCCACCTTTTCCGCCAACCGGCCCGCCCGACGCACGAAGTATTCGCCGATCGCGCTTTTGGCGATCAGGAAGATGCAAATGGCTCCGATCGTCGCGCCCACCACCGCCGCCGCGCCGCCGAGAACGACGCCGAACAGAATTCCACCGGTCACCGTGAGATAAACGCCGACCGGGATCGATAGCGCGACCGCCACGATATAGAGGGCGACATAGGCCGCGATCGCGGACACTTCGTGCGCCGCGATGAATGCCCGCAGCGCCTCGTAATGACGCGCCAGCGTCTCGAACGAGAGCTGGCGTTGCCAACCCATCGCGATCACGACGCCCGCCGCGACCGCGATCACGATCAGCGGAACGAGCCGCCGCGGCGAGAATTTCGCGCGTGCGGCGCCCGCGGGTGACGGATCGTTGTTGGGGGTCATGGTCGGTGCAAGGGCATGATCCGGACGCCTCGACA
>VAZL01000180.1 GCA_005883445.1 Alphaproteobacteria bacterium
CTGGTCGGCGTTGGCGGTGCTACCGCCATTTTTGACGATAGCGCCACTCAGATGCTTGCCCTGGCACTGGATTCTATGGCCGTAACGTCTTAGAGTTCGCGTCCACCGGGAGGCGGCTAGGACCCGGTCGGACTTCGCAAAGTCCCACGGCGCTCGCTATTTGGCACTCGCCATCGCGGTGGCAGCTCTCTTTTGCGCAGTCCTGTTCTCAAATGGCGTCCTAACCTGAGGGTCTCCCCACGTGGGGAGTAAAAGGCTCTGCGCCAGCTCGCGCTCGAACGCAAGAAGACAGCCTTGGCCCTTTCCCGCAGTGCATGCCGACGAAAACGGGAGGTGGACATGTTGAGTAGCTTCAAGAGTAAGGCACCTGAGAAGGATAACGCGGCGGCAAATGCGGCAGAAGTCATGGAAAGGACGGTGCAACAGCAACACTCGGTCGTTGAACAGGCCGGGGCGAGGCCGGAGCCGACGACGAAAGCGGGAACAGGCTCTTGCATCGGCTCCGGCATGTCGATCGTCGGCAACATCGAATGCAATGGTCCAGCGCAGGTCTTCGGCCGAATCCAAGGCGAGTTGCGCGCCTCGGATCTCCTGATCAGCGAGGGCGCACAGGTTGAGGGCAGCGTCATTGCGCAGGACGTCACAGTTTGCGGCCGCGTCAAGGGCACGATCCGTGCCGTCCGGGTCAAGCTGCAGGACGGTGGCGCGGTCGAGGGTGATATTTTTCATCGCTCGTTGTCGATCGACGAGAACTCTTTGTTTGAAGGATCGTCACGGCGAGTTGAAAATCCAACGGACTCATCGTCGGTGGATGCCAGAGGCCCGCAGAAAGAAGACATGCAGAGCTCAGCCCTAGCCCCGTATTTGCAGCGCGTTGAAGGATCGGCATCCACTGAGTGGTCCGAGTCGACGGTTGAGCCGAAGCATTAGGGCTGCATCCGTAGGGGCCCATCCGAACCAGGGTTTTGCGAACGTCTTCGTGACAGCTTCGGACGGCTGACGCTGCATGTGCTGAGCAGGAGCCTGCACAGGTCACACGCGCAGAAAGATCTTGCGGCGGTATAGGAAGCCGGCCAGCGCCACCGCTAGCAGCAGCCCCACGGCATGCTCGAGAAAGCTCCCCGCGCCAGGCGTCAGATGGCTGTCCACAAAGCTGCGCACGTCTCCGCCGACCAGCTGCGTTGCGAGCGGCTGGAAGCCCACGATGCCGTTGATGAAATAGAGCGTGATCGCGCTTGCCCCGATCCAGATGAAGATCGTGGCCCAGCTCCTCCGCTCCCACGCATCGATGACTTGATGGAACACGCCAAGCAGCAGCGCGCTCAATCCGCCGCACACGAGCACGTACGAGGACGTCCAGATGTTCTTGACGATAGGGAACTGCAGCCCCCAGAGCACTCCGAGCGCGATCATCGCGGCGCCGGCACCGATCAGCCACAAGGTCTTTTGGTGCGGTTGCAGGCTTGGCTCCTTCAGCAGCAGGCCGGCGAACACGCCGAGCAGACAGGTGGCGATTGCGGGCAGCGTGCTGAGCAGACCTTCGGGATCCCAGGCTGTCGCCGTTGGCGCCGTTAAGAAGGTGCAACGGAATGGCGCACAGCGCATAACATCGGCGTAAATATTGGGGTCAACATCGGCGTCCGTGCGGTTGCTGTCATGCCGCGGCCAAAATTGTGGGATGCAAGCGACTATTGAGATGGAGGACCATGCCATGTCGCTTATTCAAAGCGGATACGCGGTGTCCACGCGTCGGGGGTTTCTGGGTGTGTTGTTCCCGGCGCTTCTGGCTCTCGCTCTGTTTGATACCGGCTCGGCCACTGCGCAGGAGGTGAAGCAGATCAAACTCACCGACAAGCATATTCAGGGCTTCATGGCCGCCTACGAGGACATTGCGAAGCTCTACGATGGTGCGAATCCCGAACCGGACCCGAGGGCGGAGGCGCAGGCCGCGGCTGTTGCCAAGAAGAACGGCTTTGCGAGCCTCGACGAATATGACGACGCGTCGATGAATATCGCGATGATCATGTCCGGCATCGATCCGCAGACCAAGAAGTTCACCGAGCCGCCCGAACAGATCAAGAAGGAGATCGCGGCGCTCAAGGCCGACAAATCCGTCCCGGAGGCGGAAAAGAGAGAGGGCCTGGCGCAACTCGAGGCGGCGCTCAAGATCGCAAAGCCCATTCAGTTCAAGGAAAACATCGCGCTGGTGCTAAAGTACTTCGACAAGCTCGCGCCGCTCATGCAGGAGCAGGATTCGAACCTGCGACCTGCGGATTAGAAATCTGTCTACTAGCATTGAAGCCTGACCAGGCGGCGCGCCGGCCGAGACGCCCGCCGCGGTGTCACGCCCGCCGTGTTGATATCCCTCAGCGAGCGCCCGCAGTGCCTGCGAGCGCGGGTCCTCATACAATTCCGCGGTCGTCATATTGGATCGGCCCGGAGAATGGCCGCCGTTGCGACTGCTTGCTGCGCAGCAGCTGCCCGGGCAACCCACATCTCGTCATCGCCAGACCAGAGCTTGCGCTTATGCCCCTCACCCGGGAAGTGGCTTACCGGGTGGGCCGCCCGGACACCCTAACCAACGTGGCAGACGCTTCCATCCGAAATAGATGAAAGGGCTCTTGGCCCCCTGCGCTCGACCGATCCTACTCACGGGCGGCGGCAAGTTCGAGCAGGATCCGGCGGCCGGGTTCATTGGGATACTGGTTGCCGCGGTTGCCGAGGATCACGATGCCGAGCTTCCGACTTGGCATTATCCCTATATAGGCCGACGCGTTGTTGAGACCGCCGTATTTTTCGATGATGGTCGGCTCCTTGTCGGAGATCTCCCAGGCCAGCGCCTGCGAGTTGCGGGGGCCAATTCGAAAGACGTCACGGTGCGCCAACGCCATCACGTCACGCAGCGACTGCTCCACCGGCAACTCGTCGAGATTGGCGGCGAGAAAGGCGATCATGTCGCGCGGGGAAGAGTACATCTGGCCAGTCCCCGGCCAATGATAATAGCCGGTGTGCTCGCCGGGCTGGCCAATCGGCTCGCCGTTGTCCGCATAGCCTTGCACCGCGCGGCTCTTGTACTCGGGGGTAAGGCGTCCGCGCGGACTATCATCGCCCCGTGGCAGCATCGTCGAGGTCATGCCCAGCGGCCGCAGCACACGCTGTTCGATCAACTCGTCGATCGGCATGGCGTAGCGGCGCTCGAGCGCGAGCTGTAGCAGGATAAAGCCCGCATGGGTATAGAGATGCCGCTGACCGGGAGCCTTGTCCGCTGTCCAAGCGTTGAGCGTGCGGATGAACTCCGGCAGCGTGTAGCCCCAATGCGGCCAAGGCGGGTGATCCTGCGGCAGCAGCAGGCCGGATGTGTGCGTCGCGAGTTGCCCGAGCGTGACCTGGCGGATGTCGCCGCCTCGTTGCAGCTCGACGACGTATTTCGCGACGGGGTCGTCGAGTTCGAGCTCGCCGTTGCGGACCGCCTGCGCCAGCAGCGTGGTCTCGAACACTTTCCGCAGCGAAGCGAGATTGAACAGCGTATCGGTGGTGATCGGCCGTTTGCCGGCGCGGTCAGCCCAGCCGTAATTGAAGAACAGGCTCCGCCCTTCGATGCGGAGAGCCACGGCGACGCCGCCGGAACCGTCGGGCGGCACGATCGACGCGATATGCCGCGTGACGATCCGCTCCGCGTGGCGGTCGGCGCCGATCGCCGGGCCGGCAATCAGCGCCGTCAATGTTGCCACGACTAGAAATCGCATGGACACCTCGTTAGGCACATGGTCTCACCGCGGTGCGCCTAGCCAGCCCTAGGCGCGAACAGCTTTCGCCGGTTATGGTCGCAGCTTTAAATGTGACGACGGCAATTGCATGGCCGTCGCCACCCACTTGTCCCGACCGATATACCGAGGTTCCTGTGTTGCTGACTTCTTTCTATAGTGTTGTAGTCGACGCAATTGAGAAGACGTACATCGGCCGCCGAACGCCAATGCCAGTCAGCTTGAAGGACATACTGGGAGCCTTCGAATTCGTCAGCGCTGGCGGCATGGGCGAACATCAGGCCTTTCTGTGCAAGCAGTCAGGCAGAATCTATTGGCATTCCGAACTCTCAGATGACTTGGACGAATTGCCGGGTGATATCGACGACAGCGAAAAATACGTTCAAATACCTAATAAGAGAGAACTCGATCTAGGCAAGCCGCTCGTGTTGGACTTCGCCGGCCAATTCTTGCCTGACGACTTCGACGAAGTTCGGCAAATTTTCAGCAGCAGAGGCGCCTATGCCAGATTTAAGGATCTGTTGGATCGAAGGGGTGCACTCGATCACTGGTACGATTTCGAGGCGAAAGCCGAGGAAAGAGCGTTGAGGACGTGGTGCGATCTTAATTCAATAGAGGTCGGTGATGCCCATGTCGGATAAGGTCGACCGGGAACATCTAGCAAGGATTTTAAATCATGCCTGAACAAGATCACCAATGGATTTTCTTTGCGGAGGTAGATCATCTTCTCGACGGCACGGAACTAATGGCAGAAACTCCAGTGCGCCCTTTCCAGCAGGGTGACTGGATCACTATTACAACGCGCAAAGACCTTCTCGCGCTCTCCGTCAACCAGCTCGACAAAGAAGGCAATCCGCTGGTGAGCAGCCTTTCGGGGGTAACGTTTTATCTCGATCACATTGAAGGGGAGCGCTATCGGGTTCGCATCCCCGCAGCTTAGCGTCAACCAACTCTTGACAACACAAACACGGCGCAGTGCTGTGATGAGCCGTTATTGATATAGCCACTGGTGAAATCCCCGTTGCCTGGAGGGCGACGGAGATGTTTGGGCGCCCTCGGGCGAAACGCTGTGGAATTACTGTCACCAAAT
>VAZL01000181.1 GCA_005883445.1 Alphaproteobacteria bacterium
TGGGGGGCCTCGAAGGGGGTAGGGAAGTTGGCGCGTGCGCGCCTTTTTCGCAAGGCCCGAGGCCGACCGAAGCCCCCACTTACCCAACGCATTTGGCAGCAGTCCCCCGGGCGGGGGCGCCCACGACTGCCGGCGGTCGACCGCGGCCGGGCATGCCTAGCTCCAACCGAGCGTTTTTCTCGGCTTCGCGGTGGCCCCTCAGCCTCGACGCAGCGCCCCTACTCCTGCAATTGGCGTTTGAGCAGTTCGATCTCTTCGGCCAGCGCGGAATCGGTGCTCACGAGATTCTCGATCTTGCGCACGGCGTGCAGCACCGTGGTGTGGTCGCGACCGCCGAAGCGCCGCCCGATCTCCGGCAGCGAGCGCAGCGTGAGCGTCTTGGCGAGATACATGGCGACCTGCCGTGGACGCACCACATTGGCCGTGCGCCGCGATGACAACAGGTCGGCGCGGCTCACGTTGTACTGTCGCGCGACCACCCGTTGAATGTCCTCGATCTTGACGCGCTTGGGCTCCTGCGGGCGGATCAGGTCGCGCACCTCGCGTTCTGCCATCTCGAGCGTCACGGGCTGGCCGGTGAGCTTGCTGTGGGCGAGGAGGCGGTTGAGAGCGCCTTCGAGATCGCGGCCGTTGTGGGTTACGCTTTTTGCGATGAACTCCAGCACCGGGAGCGGAACGTCGAATCCGGGATGATGCTGCCTGGCGGCGGCGGCCCGGCATTTGAGGATTTCGAGCCGTAGCTCCTCGCCGAGCGATCCCATTTCGACTACGAGCCCGCCGGCGAGCCGTGAGCGCACACGCTCGTCCAAGCTTTCGAGATCCGAAGGAGGCCGATCGGCCGCGATCACGACCTGGCGCCCGGCGTCAATGAGGGCGTTAAGCGTGTGACAGAACTCGGCCTGGGTCGACCTGCCCTGGAGGAATTGCAGGTCGTCGATGACCAGGACGTCGATCGTCCGCAATGCCTCCTTGAATGCGAGCGCGGTCTGCGCCCGCAGCGCCGCCACGAAGCCGTACATGAATTTTTCGGCGGTGAGATAGAGCACTTTGCGCTCGGCGGCTGCATTGCCGGCCCACGCCAGGGATTGCAGCAAGTGCGTCTTGCCGAGCCCCACGCCGGCGTGAACATAGAGCGGGTTGAACATGACCATGTCGCCCCGGTGGGCCTGCGCGACTTGCTTGGCCGCGGCATGCGCGAGGGTGTTGGAGCGTCCGACGACGAAGGTCTCGAAAGTGAGGCGCGGATCGAGCGGCGAACCGCCAAGCGCCTCGTGCACGGCCGAGATTGGTCCCACGCTGTTGCGCAGATCGCCGCCGTTCGATTTGACCTCGCGCATTTCGCGGTGAGGCGCGGGGGTTTCCACCGGCTTCATTCTCGGCGGCAAGGTGCGGATCACGGCGGAGCGCACGGTGAGCTCGATGCGCGAAAAATTCGGCTGCTCGGCCTGCCAGCACGCCAGCACCCGTTCGGCATAATGGGATTGGATCCAGCTCTTGAGAAAGCGCGTGGGTACGGACAGCTTGACGGTGTCGCCTTCGCTGCCGTCGAGTTCCATGCGGGCGAACCAACTCGCGTACACGTCGTCGCCGACTTCGGCGCGAAGGCGGTCCTTCACGCGCGTCCAGCCGTCCAGATCCATGCTCGTCATTTGGGTCTCTTTTTGTAGGCACAAACCGATGGGAACGCGGACGAAACCCGATACTTCGACGCGAAGTGGCACAAACGCGGGAACGGAAGGAGGAGGAGCAGTCCGGCGCGGCCCGGGGCCGCGGAGGGAGCAAGCCCGCCGGTGCGGGTCAGGGGCGAATGTTAATACGGCGGTGGTACCGGTCCGCGCGCGGCAATGATGAAATGAAATAGAGAGCCGTAAGGCTGGCGGCCGATATCGCAAGCCATGATGACGTGGACCCTCGCTGTCGTCATGATACCCCCCTGTTCATTGCCCACTCTTCGTGAGGGCTATGCACTCGTTCAGGCTTGTTTGAAGTATGTTCGGGTTCGCCTCGCCTCGTCGATTATCGGAAGTGCGGCGCTACGAAACTCAAGCTTGTGTGCCTAGACGCCGAGCACGCACAAATTCGAAGCTCAAGCCGACAACAACTAGGCATGACTCACCCGTCCTCATCTTCGATGAGCTCGAACTGCGAACCTTTTACTGAAAACCGCCGGTGGCCCAGCGGCCAATCGAAAATAGCACGGCGCCGCCCCCCTGCAACGCCTGCGACCGCGTACGAGCGTGCAACGCAAGCCCGGTGCTGCGCCAAGCAGTCCGTGACGCTGCTCACGCGTCCGTCATAATATTTTGAATTGCCTTGCGGATTCGAAGCGGCCGTGCGCGCGCGCCGAAGCCGATGCGCGGCCGCGATTTTGATTTGAACGCGACAGCGCCGACCTGCGCACAGGCCCGAAATCAAAGTCCTTGGTGGTGCTTTCCCTTTAAGCCTTTCTGCAAACAGTTATTTCTTTGAGCGGAAATAGAGGGTAGCCCCCGCCATCGATGGCGAGTTCAGCACCACGACGATTATTGACTCGATTATCTTCGTTTTATGTGACGCTTTTTTAAACAATTTAAACAACGTGTGGGGATCGTCGATCGACGCGTGCGCGCCCGACTCTAATTCACAGCGACGCCAGGGATCAGCTGCCGAGCTTGGCGACCCTATGGGCCAAGCGCGATACCTTGCGGCTTGCCGTGTTGGAATGCAGCACGCCTTTCTGTGCCGAGCGCATGATCACTGGTTCGGCTTCCTGCAGCGCCGCGAGCGCCCTGCCACGGTCCCCGCTCGCGATCGCTTCCTCGACCTTGCGCATGAAGCTGCGCATTTCCGAACGGCGGCTCTGGTTGATTACGGTGCGCCGCGCGATTTGGCGGGCCGCCTTGCGGGCGGAAGGGGTATTGGGCATGGCTGTGCTCGTTCTGCGGGCGGCCGGTTGGCCCGCTCCTCGTCGTGCGGCCGGATATCGAAAAGAAGCGAACGGCGGCGAGAGGCTCGCCGCCAGCACGCCGCTTATAGTCGCGGCGCCTGAGAGCGTCAACGGCGGCCAATCGTGGCATTAAAGGAGCGCACGAGGCGCTGCGACCTTCCTACCCGGCTTGAGCGGGTGTTGCGGCAATTTCGGAGAACCGCGAGGCCGGCATCCGCAGGCCGTCATAGCTCGTCGCCACGGCCGCCTGCTCGGCCATGGATGTGGGCGAGGAGCGCCTTCACCCCCGGAACCAGCGGCTTGCCGTCGAACAGCTTGCGGATGGCGACCGCGGCATCGAGCGCGCCGGCATCGCCGCTGCGCCATACCCGCGCGCACAGATCGGCGTTGAGATTGGCGGTGGCAGAGATGCAGCCGGCGAACATCCCCGAACGCGCTTGCATGAGCACCGCTTCGGTCGAGGGGAACACGTCAAAGCGCGGGGAGAGCGCCGCGGCTTCGCGCGCATAGGCCATGTCGCCCGAGGAATCCTTAAGGCCGACGATGCGCGTGCCGAACGCCTCGATGAGGCGCTTGACCAGCCGGACGTGCCACGGCAGGCCGGACTGGGCCGGGAAGTGATAGAGATAAATGGGGATTGGTTTCGCGGCCGTAGCGGTCACGATTGCCTCGACATAGGCGGCGAGCCCGTCGTCCGGCACGCCCTTGTAGTAGAACGGCGGCAGGACGAGCGCCCCGGCGAAGCCGAGTTCGGCGGCGTGCCGCGTCAGCGCGATCGCGTCGGCGACCGACGCTGCTCCGGTGCCGACCATGAGGCGATCGAGCGGCAGGCCCGCGTC
>VAZL01000182.1:0-406 GCA_005883445.1 Alphaproteobacteria bacterium
AGAGAATGACGACGATGATACCTAGCAGCAGCCCCGGAAGCGACCTTTCCCGACGGCATAACGCGCCTGCTGGCGCTCCCGGAAGAACTCCACATACGTCATGATCGGCTGGTCCGGATGGTTGGCTCGCCGATGCGCGACGTAGGTGTCGTAGTCGGGAACGCCGATCATCAGGCGCGCCGTTCGTCTGGTCCAATAGACGCTCGCGCTCGCCGCCCGCGCGGAGCGATCGAACAAGTCCTGCAAGTCAGGCATGGCCACCTCCCGCGGCCGCGCCGGCAAGCCCGATTTCCACCGCGGTCGCCTGCGGGCTGGCCAGCGCCTTCCAAATGTCGATCAGGGCATAGATCACGGTCGCCACAACGACCAGCACGAACACGGCGGCGAGCGTCGCATCGATGTAGTC
>VAZL01000182.1:479-4161 GCA_005883445.1 Alphaproteobacteria bacterium
GTGCACACGACGAGCCAAGTCGCAGGCGCAATGGTCACCAGCGCGAAACGCTCGCGTTTCATCTTGAACAGCACGACCGTGCACAGCGTCAGCGCGATCGCCGCGAGCATCTGGTTGGCGGTGCCGAACAGAGGCCATAGCGTCCAGATCCCGCCCAATGGGTCGATCACGCCCACGTAGAGAAAATATCCCCACAACACCACCGAAAGCGCTGACCCGATCACGTTGTTGGTCCAGGACGAGGTCTCCTTGAAAGTCGGCACCGCATTGCCGATGAGATCCTGGATCATGAATCGAAGCACCCGCGTTCCGGCATCGACCGTGGTCAGGATGAACAGCGCCTCGAACAGGATCGCGAAGTGATACCAGATTCCCATGACCGTCGGGCCGCCGAGGAAGGACGATAGAATGCTCGCCATGCCGACGGCGAGTGTCGGCGCTCCCCCGGTGCGCGACATGATCGTCGTCTCGCCGACATCCTTGGCCATCTGGGTGATCTCGCTCGGGGTCACCACAAACCCCCAGGACGAGATCACCTGCGCGGCTTGCTCGGCGGTGGTGCCAATCAGCCCCGCCGAGCTGTTCATCGCGAAGTAGACGCCGGGGTGGATCACGCTTGCCCCGATCATCGCCATGATGGCGACGAACGACTCCATCAGCATCCCGCCGTATCCGATGAACACGATCTGGCGTTCATTCTCGATCATCTTCGGCGTCGTTCCCGAAGCAATGAGGGCATGCCATCCGGACACTGCTCCACAGGCGATGGTGATGAACAGAAATGGGAACACGCTGCCGGCCCAAACCGGCCCGCTGCCGTCGATGAACTTGGTCACGGCCGGCATCTGCAGATCGGGGCGCACGATGATGATGCCGACGGCCAGCAGCGTGATGGTGCCGATCTTGAGGAAGGTCGAGAGATAATCGCGTGGCGCCAGTAGCAGCCAAACCGGAAGCACGGAGGCGACGAATCCATATCCGATGATGATCAGCGCGAGCGTCTCGCCCTTGAAGTCGAAATAGGCGGCGAGCGCAGGCGTCTCGGACACGGTCCTTCCGTAGATCAGCGCCGCGAGCAGCAGAACGCAACCGATGAGCGACATTTCGCCGACATGGCCGGGGCGGATGAACTGGTTGTAGATCCCCATCAGCAACGCGATCGGAATCGTGCAGAACACCGCGAAGGTTCCCCACGGACTGCCGGTCAGCGCCTTGACGACAACGAGGGCAAGAACCGCCAGCACGATGACGCAGATCAGAAGGATGCCGATGCCCGCAATCGTGCCGGCGATCGGCCCCATCTCGGCACGGACGATGTCGCCGAGCGAACGGCCATCGCGCCGGGTCGAGAGGAACAGCACGGTCATGTCCTGGACCGCACCGGCGAACACGGCGCCGGCGAGGATCCACAGCGTGCCCGGCAGATAGCCCATTTGGGCGGCGAGCACCGGGCCGACCAGCGGACCGGCCCCTGCGATCGCCGCGAAGTGATGCCCGAAGAGTACGTAACGGTTGGTCGGGACGTAATCGAGACCGTCGTTATGACGAAAGGCGGGCGTCGGCCGCGTGCCATCGACGCCGAGCGCCCGCTCGGCGACGAAAAGGCCGTAGAACCGGTAGGCTATGAAGTAGACGCAAACCGCGGCGACGACCAACCACGCGGCATTGACCGCTTCGCCCCGGTTGAGCGCGACAATCGCGAACGAAACCGCGCCCAGTACAGCGATCCCGGTCCATAAAGCCTTCGTCTGCCATCCCGTCGTATCGGTGAAGATGCCCATCGCTTTCCTCCCGTACTGCGGCCGATTTTCCAGCGGCTCGTTGAGCAAATATTAGCACACTCGGCGCGCTGCAAGCCTGTTCCTTCCGGCTTACCCAGGAGCGGTCAGCTTCGCGGTTGCACCTCAGGATTGGCGAGCCGCAACGGGAGGCCTTGCTGATACGCGACGATCTGCTCGAACGCCTCAAGGAAATAAAGTTCGAAGTTCGTCCATTCGGCCCAGCCCAGATGGGGCGTGCAGAGAACGTTCGGCATGGACAAGAACGGATGATTTGCGTTGGTGACCGGCTCGTGCTCGTAAACATCGACCGCGGCGTAGCCCGGTCGGCCCTTGCGCAGCGCGGCCAGCAAGGCTCCCGGCGCGATGAGCTCGGCCCGCGACGTGTTCACGATCAAGGCCGTCGGCTTCATCCGATCGAGATCGTCCGAACCCACGATGCCGTAGGTGTCGCGAGCGAGACGCACATGCAGCGACAACACGTCGGAACGTTCGAACAGCGCCTGCTTGCTTGCGGCACTCGCGTATCCGGCGGCGGCGGCTTTCTCCAAGGAGGATTTTCGGCCCCAGACCAGCACATCCATTCCGAGCCCGCGACCCCCCTGCGCCACCAACTCCCCGATGGCGCCGAGACCGAATATGCCGAGCGTCGACCCGCGCAGCCGATGGGAGAGCGTGCACGGCCATTCGCCGCGCTTCATGCGTTCGGCTTCGAGCGCCACGTTGCGGCGGGACGCCACGATCAATGCAAGCGCGAGCTCCGCCGGCGCCACCGGTGAATTGCTCTTGCCGGTGGCGACCGCAATTCCGAGCTCGGTGCAAGCAGCGAAGTCGATCATCTTGGAATTGCGGCCGACGAGCGCGATGAGCTTGAGCTTCGGCAGTCGTTCGAGCAGTGCGCGGGAAAATTCGACGCGCTCGCGGATGGCGACGACGACGTCGGCATCGCAAAGGCGCTCGACGAGATGGGTCAGATCGCGTGCCGGCTCGCGATAGCGTATGACATCGTGATGGCGGATCAGCGAAAAACATTCAAGCTGATCGACCATGTCTTGGTAGTCGTCGGGAATGACGATTTTCATGAAGCCGGCTCGCCTTGATCACGACCCATTACTAATGTGACTAATGTGGCAGATGATCGCGAAGGAGGCGGCCGTAGCCGGGAATGTTGTCGCCGGTCTTGAGCAGGCGCAGGCCCGCCCACAGGCTGACGGCGTTGTTCGCGAGCACCGGCTTGCCGAGCTCGCGCTCCAGCCGTTCGACCACGCTCATGGCCGGCCAATTGCCGCCCGGCATGATGACGGCGTCGGCGTCCGGCCGGTCTGCGCGGCGGCCGAGTTCGTAGGCTCTTTCCGGACCGACCCGGCCGAGCTCGATCGAAGCCACGAACCCGACCACCTCGCTGTGGACGACCTTGAAACCGCTCAGCTCCATGAAGTCGACCATGGTCTTGTCCATGGTCTTGCTCCACGGCGCGCCGATGGCAATCCTCTCGACGCCGAGCCGCGTGAGCGCGTCCACGAACGCGGTCGCCGCGGTGGTCGCGGGCCGGCCGGAAGCGTCCTCCATGCGCTTGATCAGCTCGCGGTCGTAACCCTTGCCTTTGGCGAGGGTGGGGGCGGTCGCTGCAAAAACAATGACATCGACCTCGGCGTCGGCGAGCTTGCGGCTTTCGCTTTCGAGCTCGAGGACGCAGCGATCCTGCTCCTGCGGGGTGATGTCGCGGTAGGCGACGCGCGCGGTGTGCAGCGAGACGGTTGGCGGCAACGCCGCGGAAAATTCGGGCTCCTGCACGGTGTTGGAGGAGGGCGTCAGCAGGCCGAAACGATGGATCTTTTTGACGTAAGTCATCCCTTCTACTGCGAACCTTCGAGGCCGGCGGCCTGGATGACAGGATAGAATTT
>VAZL01000183.1:0-580 GCA_005883445.1 Alphaproteobacteria bacterium
CGTCACTGGAATGAAATCGCGCACGACGTCGAAGGGCAGCGAACGGTAGATGGCCGGGCTGATCGCCAGGCCGTTCGTGTTTTGCAGGATGGTGTACCCGTCGGGCGGCGATTTCGCGACCGCGTCGGCCGCGACATTGCCGCCGGCTCCCGGACGGTTCTCGACGATCACCGGTTGACCGAGGGATTCGCTGAGCTTGGCGCCGAGCATGCGGGCAAGCATGTCGATGGCGCCGCCGGCGACGAAGGGGACGATGACGCGGATCGGCTTATTGGGATAGGTCTGGGCAACGGCGCCGCCTGCGAGAGGCGCGAGGGTCGCGAGCGCGGAGCGCGAGGCACAGCCGTTTCATCGCAGAGCCTCCCCGCGCGGCGTTCGGGCCAGGCTTGTCCACGCAGCTCAGCCTAGCCGATCCGCGCTTGCGTTCACCCGGTTTGCGATCGCGAGGGCGGGGACGCCTTCGCTGCATTCACTCCGCCGCCGCCCGCGCCGAGCTCGCATCCGCCGAAATAAGATAATCGATCGCGGCTTGCACGCCACCCTTCTTGTGCGGGATGCCCGCAAGCGCCAGCGCCATCTC
>VAZL01000183.1:587-5117 GCA_005883445.1 Alphaproteobacteria bacterium
CCGAGATGGCCGATGCGGAAGTACTTGCCGGCGTAGCGGCCGAAGCTCGAGCCGTAGGAAATGTTGAAGGTATCGAGCGCGAAGTGGCGGAACGCGTCGGCGTCGTGGCCCTCGGGCAGCAGCACCGCCGTGACCGTCGGCGAATAATACTTCCCGTCGCGGCACATGATCTCGAGCCCCCAGGCGCGCACCGCGCGGCGCGTCGCCTCGGCGAGGCGGTGATGGCGCGCGAACACGTTGTCGAGCCCCTCCTCGTGCAACATCGCAATGCTTTCGGCGAGCCCGTGCAGCATCTGCGTCGCCGGCGTGTAAGGAAAGAAGCCGATCTTGTTCATGGCGAGCATGTCGTCCCATGCCCAGAACGACTTCGTCAGCCGCGAATTCTTGGCCGCCGCGAACGCCTTGTCGCTCACCGCGTTGAACGACATGCCGGGCGGCAGCATCAGCCCCTTCTGCGCGCCGCCGACGGTGACGTCGACCCTCCATTCATCGTGGCGATAGTCGGTCGAGGCAAGCGAGGAGATGGTGTCCACGAACAACAGCGCGGGATGTCCGGCATTGTCGATCGCCTTGCGAATCTCCGCGATCGGCGACAGGCAGCCGGTCGAGGTCTCGTTGTGCAGCACGCAGACCGCCTTGATCTCCTTGTTCTTGTCCTGGCGCAGGCGATCCTCGACCGCAGCCGGGTCGGCGCCGATGCGCCAATCGGTCGTGATGAATTCGGGGCGCACGCCTCCCACGCGCCGGTGCCGGTGGCGGTGTAGATGATGACCGGGTTGGCGGTCTTGAAGATGGTCTTGATGCCCTCGAGACACCGTTTGGCGAGCTTGGCGAATTCCGGCCCGCGGTGGTCGATGATCGGCGTGTCCATCGCCCGCAGCACGCGGTCGGGCAGCGGCGTCGGCCCCGGGATGTGCAGGAAGTGGCGGCCCACGGGGCGCGAGGAATTCTTCGACATCGGTTAAGTTCCTTGCAGGCGCGTCCTTATTAAGCGTCAACCGACGACATTAAGCGTCAACCGACGACGGCCCGGCGCCGGCCGCGGCTTGCCGCCATCAAGGACGAATGCGAGAGTCAGTCAAGCCTCTTGCGACGCGGGAGCTGATCTTCCCAGCGTCAGAGGGTGGAGTGGAATGGCCCAAACGGTCGTACCGGGGCTCGAGCGGCGGCTCAAGGCGCATCTCCTGGGCGAGGTGCAGTTCGACGCGTTCACGCGCGGGCGCTACGCCACCGACGCCTCGCACTACCAGATCCTGCCGCTCGGCGTCGTCGCGCCGCTCTCAGTAAAAGAAGCCGAGTACGCGCTGGCGCTTGCGCGCGAGGAGGGAGTGAGCGTGCTGCCGCGGGGAGCGGGCACCTCGCAGGCCGGGCAAGCCGTCAATTCCTCGCTCGTCATCGACTGCTCGAAATATCTCGATCATCTGATCCAGCTCGACGTCCCCGGCCGGCGCTGCGTGGTCGAGCCCGGCATCGTGCTCGACGAGCTCAATCGCCGGCTCAAGCCGCACGGCCTGTGGTTCCCGGTCGACATCTCGACCTCCTCGCGCGCCACCATCGGCGGCATGGTGGGCAACAATTCCTGCGGCGCGCGCTCGTTGCGTTACGGCAATACCCGCGAGAACGTGCTCTCGATCGACGCGGTGCTGGCGGATGGATCGCTGGCGCATTTCGGTCCCGTTGCGCACGACCTCTCCGACCTGCCACCCGCTTCACCGCTGCTGCCGCTCGCGTGGGATCTCCTGGTGCTCGCGGCGCGGGAAGCGGACGAGATCGAAGCGCGTTTCCCCAAGCTCCAGCGCCGGGTCGGCGGCTACAATCTCGACGCGCTGGTGCCCGGCCGCAACGATCTCAATCTTGCGCATCTTCTCGTCGGCTCCGAGGGCACGCTCGCGTTCTCCACCCGCATCGAGCTCAAGCTTTCGCCCTTGCTCGGCGCACGCGCGGTGGGCGCCTGCCATTTCGGCAGTTTCTTTCAGGCGATGGACGCCGCGCAGCACATCGTCAAGCTCGGCCCGATCGCGGTCGAGCTGATCGATCGCACCATGCTGGGCCTGGCGCGCGAGATCGCGATGTTCCGCCCCACGATCGAGGCGGTGGTGCGCGGCGATCCGGAGGCCGTGCTGTTCGTCGAATTTGCCGAGGACGACCAGTACCACAACCTGCGTCGCCTCATGCAGCTCAGGGACGTGATGGCCGATCTCGGCCTCGGCTGGAACAGGACCGGCGCGAAATGGGGCGGCGTGCTCGAAATATTCGATCCGAAGCTGCAGACGGCGGTCACGGAGATGCGCACCGCCGGCCTTAACATCATGATGTCGATGAAGGAGGAGGGCAAACCCGTCTCCTTCGTCGAGGACTGCGCGGTGCCGCTGTCGCACCTTGCCGAATACACCTCGAAGCTCACCGACATTTTCGCCAAGCACGGCACCCGCGGCACCTGGTATGCGCATGCCTCGGTCGGGTGCCTGCATGTGCGGCCGGTGCTCAACCTGCGTCTCGAGCACGACGTCGAGGCGATGCGCGCCATCGCCGAAGAGGCGTTCGAGTTGGTGCGCGCCTACAAGGGCTCGCATTCGGGCGAACATGGCGACGGAATCGTGCGCTCCGAATTTCACGCCAAGATGTTCGGCGAGCGGCTCGTGCGCGCCTTCGAACAGGTCAAGGAGTGGTTCGATCCCAAGGGCCTCTACAATCCCGGCAAGATCGTGCGCGCGCCGAAGTTCGACGACCGCCGCGTCTTCCGCTACGGGCCGGAGTATCGCGGCGAAAACATCCGCACGCAGTTCGACTGGTCGGTCTACCCCGGCGCCGGTGGCGGTTTTCAGGGCGCGGTCGAGATGTGCAACAACAACGGCGCCTGTCGCGCGCTCACCGGCGGCGTCATGTGCCCGAGCTATCGCGTGACCCGCGACGAGCGCGACGTCACGCGCGGGCGCGCCAATACGCTGCGCCTTGCCATCACCGGCCAGCTCGGGAGTGACGCGCTGACCTCCGACGAGATGGCCGAGACCATGAAGCTTTGCGTCTCCTGCAAGGCTTGCCGGCGCGAATGCCCGACCGGCGTCGACATGGCGCGCATGAAGATTGAGGTGCAGGCGGCGCGCCTGGCAAAGCGCGGCCTTTCGCTGCACGAGCGCGTGATCGGATATCTACCGCGTTACGCGCCGCTCGCGGCCAAATGGCCGAGACCCGCCAACCTGCGCAACGACGTGGCGCACCTGCGGCAATGGTCGGAGCGATATGCGGGCTTGAGCGCGCGGCGGAGCCTGCCGCGCTGGCGCGCCGATTCATGGCGCGAGCCGATGCGCTCTCCGAGCGCACCGCAAGCAGGGTCGGTCGTGTTCTTTGCCGACACCTTCAACCGCTACTTCGAGCCGCAGAACATCGAGGCCGCGCTCGCGGTGCTCGCCGCCGGCGGCTATACCGTGCATCTGCCGCAAGCCGCCGACGGCGAGAGCCGCCCGCTCTGCTGCGGGCGCACCTTCCTCGCGGTCGGGCTCATCGACGAGGCGCGGCGCGAGGCGGAGCGCTGCGTGGCCGCACTCGCCCCCTTCCTCGAGCGCGCAATTCCGTTCGTCGGCCTCGAGCCGAGCTGCATGCTCGGCTTCCGCGACGAAATCCCGTCGCTCGTCAAGCGCGAAGATGCGCGTCGCTTGGCCGCGAACGCGCTGCTGTTCGAGGAATTTCTGGCGCGCGAGGTGAAGGCCGGGGCGCTCAAGCTCGCGCTCGCGCCAGTGGCCAAGCGGGCGCTGCTGCACGGCCATTGCCATCAGAAAGCTTTCGCCGCGATGGCCGCGGTCGAGGCGGTGCTCAGGCTGGTGCCCGATTTGACGGTCGAAACGGTGGAGTCGAGCTGCTGCGGCATGGCGGGCGCCTTCGGCTACGGCGCCGATACCTTCGACGTGTCGCTCAAGATGGCGGAGCTCTCGCTCCTTCCCGCGGTGCGCAAGGCCGAGGCCGATACGCTCATCCTTGCTGACGGCACCTCATGCCGGCATCAGATCCAGGACGGCACCGGCCGCGAGGCCCTCCATGTCGCGCGCGTGTTGGCGATGAGCGTCGAAGGCCGCTAGTGCCGCTTCCGACTTGCGGCACCTTGCGCGCGCACCCCGGACATTAAAGAGACACGCGAGCGCGCACCGCGCGCGATCTCAGATCAGGTGCATGAGGATCGCCACGCCGGCAAGCGCGACGAGGGATCCGCCGAGCTGGTAGGCGGCGCGGCCATGGGCGATGCGGCCGATCGCGAAGCCGAGCGCAATTCCTGCGGCATGAAGGAGCGCGGTCGCCAGCATGAAGCCCGCCGCATAGGCGCCGCCGGTGGCGTCGAGCGGCATCTCGGTGCCATGGGCGTGACCGTGGAAGATCGCGAACACTCCGACGAGCGCCACCGCAATGGCGACCGGAGCCCGGCGGGCGAATGCCACGACGGCGCCGAGCACGATCACCGAGGCGGCGATGCCGAGTTCGACGAACGGCACCGGGACGCCGGCCATGCCGAGCGCGCCGCCGGCCGCCATGGCGAGCACG
>VAZL01000276.1 GCA_005883445.1 Alphaproteobacteria bacterium
TGTTTTCGGCCAGCACCTGGCCCTCGATCACCTTGAGGTCCTCGGCGCGGGCATATTCGATGATCATCTGCATGAGCAGGTAGCCGAGACCGCGCCCCTTGAGGTCGGAGCGCACGAGGATGGCGTATTCGCCGCGCTCGTAGTTTGCGTCCGCGTGCAGGCGGACGACGCCGAGCATGTTGCCGGACGATTGCTCGATGGCGATGAAGGCCATGGCGCGCGCGTAGTCGATCTGCGTGAAACGCACGATGAAGGTGTGGCCGAATTCCTTCACCGGCGCGAAGAACCGCAGACGCAAGTCCTGCTGCGTGACCGCGGTGAGGAAGGGAGGATACAACGGCTCGTCTTCGGGACGCACCGGCCGGACCAAAATCTTCGTTCCGTCGCGCAGCTCAGCGTGGCGCTCCCATTCCTTGGGATAGGGGCGGATGGCGAAGCGAGGATGGCCCGGCGGGCCGCGCCGCGCCGCCTCGACGGGCGCCACCGCGATGCGGGCATCGACGGCGATGAGGCCGTTCTGGTCGGCCAGAACGGGATTGAGATCGAGCTCGCGCAGCTCGGGCAGATCCGCGGCCAGCTGCGCCAGCTTGACCAGCAGGAGCGCGACCGCATCCGCGTCCGCGGCAGGCACGTCGCGGTAAGCCTTGAGCACGCGCGACACGCGGGTGCGCCCGATCAACTGGCGCGCGAGCTCGAGATCGAGCGGCGGAAGCGCCAGCGCCTTGTCGCCGATGACCTCGACCGCGGTGCCGCCGCGGCCGAACACGATGACCGGCCCGAAGGTCGGATCGTCCGCAATCCCCGCGATCAATTCGCGCGCTTTCGGCCGCACGACCATCGGATGGATGGTCACGCCGGTGATGCGGGCGTCGGGCTTCACGGCCCGCGCTCGGGCGAGAATATCCGCGACCGCGTCGCGCACCGCCCGCTCGCTGGTGAGATTGAGCCGCACGCCGCCGACTTCGGATTTGTGAACGATATCCGGCGAGAGGATTTTCACCACCACGCCAGATCCCTCCGCCAGGAACGGCCGCGCCGCGGCGGCGGCTTCCTCGCCGTTGCGGGCGAGCAGCGCGGGTGCGATTGGAATCGAATAGGCGGCAAGCAGCTGCGTGATATCGATCGGATCAAGCCAGGTGCGTCCGCGCTCCAGCGCCCTCTCGACCACGCCGCGGGCGGCGGCGACGTCGGGCTTGAAATCCTGCGCCAGGCTCGGCGGCGTCGCCATCAACGCCTCCAGCGCCTCGCGATAGCGCACGAGATGCATGAATCCGCGCACCGCGTCGGATTCGGTGTCGTAGCTCGGAATGCCGGCCGCTTCGAAGATCGGCGTGGTGGCATCGCTGCTTCCGACCCACACGGCAAAAACGGGCTTTGGTCGCATCAAGCTGTTGCGATGCGTCTGCGCGCAGGCGGCGATCGATCTCGCGGCGGCGTCCGCCGACGCGAGCGCGGTCGGAACGTTCATGACCAGGATGGCGTCGTTCTCCCGATCCTCCAGCAGCGCTTCGAAGGCGGCGGCGTAGCGCGGCGCATCGGCGTCGCCGGCGATATCGACGGGGTTTGCGCGCGACCAGATCGGCGGCAGCTCCGCGTCGAGCCGCTTCATCGTCGCCGGTGAGAGCGCGGCGAGCGTGCCGTCGAGATCGGCGAGCCGATCCACGGCGAGCACGCCGACCCCGCCGCCGTTGGTCAATATCGCCAGCCGTTTGCCGGGAAACGGCCGTACCCGTCCGAGCGTCTCCGCCGCGGCGAATAGCTCGTCGAGATCGAGCACCCGCAACAGACCGGCTCGTCTAAACGCGGCGTCGTAGACCGCGTCAGCACCGGCGAGCGCGCCGGTGTGCGTCTGCGCCGCCTTGGCTCCTTGCGCATGGCGGCCGGACTTGACCACCACCACGGGCTTGATGCGAGCGGCGGCGCGCGCCGCCGACATGAATTTGCGCGCGTTGTTGACCGACTCGATGTAAAGCAGAATCGCCCGGGTCGCGCCATCGAGCGCGAAGAAATCGAGCAGGTCGCCGAAATCGACGTCGACCTTGTCTCCGAGCGAGACGGCCGCCGAGAAACCGATGTCGTGCGCTGCCGACCACTCGATAAGGCCCGCCGTTATGGCGCCGGATTGTGAGACGAGGGCGAGCTCACCGGCGGGCGGCATGCGGGCGGCGAAACTGGCGTTGAGCTTGGCGCGAGACGACAGCACGCCAAGACAATTCGGGCCGACGAGTCTCAGGCCGGTGGCGCGCGCGGCCTTCTCGCAGGCATCGGCGAGCGAGCCTTCTGCGTGTCCAAGCCCGGCGGTGATGATGACCGCGGTTGCCGCCCCTTTTTCACCGGCGGCGGCGACGATGCCGGGGACCGACTGCGGCGGCGTCGCGATGACGAGCAGATCGGGCGCCTGTGGCAGCTCTTGGATGGTTTTGACGGCTTTGATCCCCTCGATCTCGCCGTAGTGCGGGTTGACGAGACTGACCGACCCTTCGAAGCCCGCGGCGCGAAGGTTTCTCAACACCGCACGACCGGGCGACGTGTCACGCGGGCTTGCCCCCACCACCGCGACCGATCGCGGCGAAAACAGCTTGTCGAGACGATAGGTCGACATCGGCCAACTCATTCAACGCGGTGAGGCTAGCGCAAATGAAATGACAGGACCGTGATACGCGTTCCGCATCCACGCAAGAAAAATCAATACGTTGCTGAACTGCCAGCCATCAACCTCAGTCCGGGACAGAGTACCCAGATAACGCGAGGGAAGGCGCAGATGGCGCGAGCGCCAATGGTGGCCGGGGGCGGGCATTGACGGGCGGCGCGCGTCCAGCGATGGTGAATTGCCGGGGTCGAAGGACAACCACCAGGGGTCATGGCGTCGCATCGCGGGCACCGGCTGCGCCTTGAGGACATCAGCCATCGCTTCGGCGAGTTCGTCGCCGTGCGCGACATCAATCTCGACGTTGCGGGGGGCGAGCTCGTCGCGCTGCTCGGACCGTCGGGCTGCGGCAAGTCCACGCTGTTGCGCATCATTTCCGGCTTCATCCGGCAGAGCCAGGGCCGCGTGCTGTTCGATAACGAGGCCGTCGACCATTTGCCGCCGAGCCGGCGCGGGGCCGGCATCGTGTTCCAGAATTACGCGCTGTTCCCGCACATGACGGTGGCACAGAACGTCGCCTACGGCCTCGAGGCGCAGAAGTGGCCGCGTCAGCGCATCGGCCCGCGCGTCGCCGAGATGCTGGCGCTGGTGCACATGGCCGAGTTCGCCGAGCGCAAGCCGCGCCAGCTCTCCGGCGGCCAGCAGCAACGCATCGCGCTCGCGCGCTGCCTGGCCATCGACCCGAAGGTGCTGCTGCTCGACGAGCCGTTCGGCGCGCTCGACAAGAATCTCCGCCTCGACATGCAGATCGAGGTCAAGCGCCTGCAGCGCGAGTACGGCATCACCACCATCCTCGTCACCCACGACCAGGAAGAGGCGTTGTCGATGGCGGACCGCATCGCGGTGATGGCGTACGGCTCGATCGAGCAGGTGTCCTCGCCCACGGAAATCTACGACCGGCCGCAGACGCTTTTCGTCAACCAGTTCGTCGGGACCGCCAACGTCGTCGCGGGCGAGTTCGTGAGCGCGGACCACGGCGTCGCCACCGTTCGCGTGACCGGAGGCGCGGTGCTCAAGGCGAGGGAGACGCCGCCACTCCTCAGCGGCGCGCAGGTGTTGGTGTCGGTGCGTCCCGAGCAGTTGCGGCTGGAATCCGCGCCCGGCGACGGCCGCATCGCCGGCGTGGTGAAGGCGGTCATGCCGCTCGGACCGCATGTCGTCTACGAGGTGGAGACCGCGGGCGGCGCCTCGCTCAAGGTCAGCGAGCCGCGCGCGGCGGCGGCAGCGTTGCGGCGGCCGGGCGAGAGCGTCCACGTAGCAGCGTCGGAGGCGGCGTGCCGCGTGTTTCCCAAGTCATGAAGATGCCGAGCACTCACCCGGTCATTGCCGGGCATAGCGCGTCGAAGACGCGCGTAAAACGCGCTTATGACCCGGCAATCCATCGCTTCGCAAAACTTTTTGCGAAGAAGATGGACCCGCGGGTCAAGCCCGCGGGTGACGCAGGCGGGTCCAGAGCGCATGAAGCAATTCGAACGTCAGTGGGATGAACAGAGGAGTTTGTCATGACTAATCGCATGGATCGCAGACGCATGCTCGCCGGAGCTGCCGCGCTCGGCGCGGCAGCCTTTGTTCCCGCGCGCGCTTTCGCGCAGGGAAAGACGCTCGTCGCCGCGACCTTTCCCGGCACCTGGAACGAGGCTCACCGCAACATTCTCGCCCCGGCATTCCGCCGCGCCACCGGCGCCACCGTGACGCAGTCGATCATCCTCGGCACCGATCAGGTCGCGCGACTGCAGGCGGCCAAGGGCAGCCGTCCGCCCTTCGACGTCGCGATCTTCGATTCCCCCCAGGTGCTCGACGCCGCCCGCGAGGGCTTGATCGTCGAATATCCGGTCGCCAAGTCGCCGCGCTACGGCGAGCTGCTGCCGGCGTTCCAGGACAAATGGGGTCCGAAGATCACCATGCAGGTCATCGGCATCGGCTACAATCCCAAGAAGATCGCGGCGGTGCCGAAGAGCTGGGACGAGCTGTGGGAGCCGAAATACAAGGGGCGCGTCGGCTTGACCGCGCTCAACAGCCAGCTCGGCATCGCCTTTCTCGCCGAGCTCAACCGGCTCAAGGGCGGCGACGAGGGAAATTTCGAGCCGGCCTTCAAGGCGCTGCGCGAGCTGTTGCCCAATGTCGGCGCGATCGCCGCCAACCTCGGTGCCTACGCGACGCTCTGGCAGCAAGAGCAGATCGATATCGCGCCCTATAATTTCAATTTCGTGCAGACGCTCAAGGGCAAGGATGTTCCGGTCGAGCTCGCGATCCCGACAAGCGGACCGGTCGGCTGGGCGACCAGCCTGCATCTCGTCGCCAACGCGGCCGACCCCGATCTCGCGGTCAAATACATCGACGAGCATCTCGACGCCGGCATCCAGGCGCAGATGCTCCAGCCGCCTTATGATGTGATTCCCACCAACTCGAAGGTGAAGCTCGAAGGCGCGATCACGCTGGCGATCGCCAAAACCCAGGACGATCTCGGCAAGATCCGCACCATCGACTGGGACAAGCTCAATCCGCAACGGGGCGCGCTGATCGAGCGCTTCAACCGCGAGATCAAGCTGTAGGATGTAGCCCGGATGGAGCGCAGCGACATCCGGGATTCGTCCCGCGTGGCGAGGGCGCCCCGGGTTTCGCTTCGCTCAACCCGGGCTACGAACTGCAAACGGAGGGAGGGGCCGACGTGGCGCCAGCGCCATGCTCCCCAAGCGCGCGAGCCGAATGAGTCCGCTCGCGCTGCAAATTTCCTGTTGACTCGCGTAACGAGAATCTTCCAGAAAAACGTACTCACAGAAATTGCGCCGGTTGATGAGGGCGGAAAGCCGCTCTCGTGCTCGTTATCGTCCGCAAGCGCGCGATGCCGCGTCGGTCTCCGCAACGCAACCACGGCGGGTAAAAAGCGACCCTCGGATCAGCTTGCCTGTTTCCGGCCTGTTCTTTACAGGGACCGGTGCAACTTCGGCGCGTGCCGCCCCCCATCGTGGCCCGACGCGCAGCGATGACATCCTCGCCAACGCCTCTCATGCTGCCGCTGGCGGCGCTGTTCGTTGCGTTCTTCGTGGCGCCGCTCATCGTGCTCCTCGCCCTGTCGCTTCATGCCGACACCGCGACGGCGACCTGGACCGCCGCGAACTACGTCAAGTTCTTCACCGATCGCTTCAACTACTCGATCCTGTGGGACACGCTCTTTCTCGGCGTGAAGGCGACCTTGGTCTGTCTCGTCTTCGGCTATCCGATCGCGTGGATTTGCGCGCGCGCGAGCGCGCGCTGGCAGAGCGTGCTCGTCTTCCTCGTCATCCTGCCCATTCTCACCAGCGTGGTGGTGCGCACGTTCGCGTGGATCGTGATTCTCGGCCGCCAGGGCGTGCTCAACCAGATCGCGCTCTCGCTCCACCTCACGGACGAGCCGCTGCGCCTGCTCTATACCGAGCCGGGCGTGGTCATGGTGCTGGCGCAGGTGCAGATGCCGCTGATGGTGCTGCCCATCCTCACCGTGCTGTCGAAGATCGACCCGAATCTGGCGGACGCATCGCGGGTGCTCGGGGCCGGCGAATGGCGCACGCTCTGGCGGGTGACGGTGCCGTTGTCGCTGCCGGGCGTGGTCGCCGGCTGCATCTTGACCTATTCGGCCTGCGTCACCGCGTTCGTGACCCAAACGCTGATCGGCGGGGCGCGGCTGATCTATATGCCGTTGCACATCTATCAGCAGGCGATCGGCGCCAACAACTGGCCGTTCGCGGCGGCGATCTCGGTCATCTTCATGGTCGCCGTGCTTGCCGCGGTCGCGCTTCTGAGCCTGCTCGGACGCAAGAGCGAGAGCTATGGTAGCGCCTAGATACTCGACCGACTGGGAGGCGTTGTCGCTCCGCCTCGTGTTCGGCGCGCTCGCCGCAATCGCGATCGTGTTTCTCGTCGGACCGACGGTGATCATGCTGCTGACGTCGTTCACCGCGTCGCAGTCGCTGAAATTCCCGCCCGACGGCCTGTCGCTGCGCTGGTACGCCGCGTTGCTCGACGCCGATCAGATGCAGGCCGCCGCCTGGAACAGCCTGGTGGTGGCGTTCTGGACCACGGTGCTCTCGGTGGTGCTCGGCACCGCCGCGGCGCTCGGCATCGCGCGCAGCCGTTCGCCGCTCGCGCGCGCCTGCGATGTTCTGTTCATGTCGCCGCTGCTGCTGCCGGCGCTCGCCTTCGGCTTCGCCGCCCTCATCTTCATCCACAGGCTCGGTTTTTCGCCGAGCATTCCATTTCTCGTCCTCGGTCATACCGTCGTTTGCGTGCCGTTCGTGCTGCGCACCACCATCGCCGCGCTGTCGCAGCTCGATCCCGCGCTGCTCGATGCGTCGCAAAGCCTCGGCGCCGGCGGTTGGAGGACGTTCCGCCGCGTGACGCTGCCACTGATTGCGCCCGGTCTCGGCGCCGGCGCGTTCCTCGCCTTCATGGCCTCGTTCGACAACGTGCCGGTGTCGCTGTTTCTCGCCGACGAGCGCAGCGAAATGCTGCCGATCCATCTGTGGCAGCAAATCGAGACCAACCTCGATGTGCGCACGGCCGCGGTCTCCGGCCTGATCGTGATGTTCACCTTGATCTTGATGCTGCTCGCCGAGCGCCTCGCCGGCCTCACGCGGCAGATGCGGTAAGGAACGTGGGCCATGCCGGGCGTGTCGATCCATGTCGTCGATGTTGCGCGGGGCGTCGTCGCGACGGGGATGGAGGTCGAACTCCACGCGATCGATGCCGGCGGAAAGCTCGAACTCGTCGCCAAGGGCCGCGTCGGCGCGAATGGGCTTCTCAATGCGCCGGAATTATCGAAGACGTTCGCGGCCGGCGGCTATGTCGCGGTTTTTCACGTCGCCGGCTTTTATCGCGCGCAGGGTGTTCCCTTGCCGGCGGTGCCGTTCCTCGATGTCGTCCGCTTCCACTTCGGCATTTCCGACCCGGCGCAGCACTATCACCTGCCGTTCAAATGCACGCCGTGGGGCTATTCGTGCTTCCGCGGCGGCGCCTAGCCGGTGTGAATGGGAGGAACACGCGGAAACGGTTTGCCCTTACCGCCGCCCGATATAACTCCCGAACCGCGCGCGCAATTGCGTCAGCCGCGCCTCGTCCGACACCAAGGCCCGATAGCCGCGGTCGATGTTGTAGGAGGACAGCGGCTCGAGGCCCGGGGGCGGCGCAACGTCGCTGCGCGCCGAGAACGTGCCGCTGCGGCTCTGCTGCTCCTTCGCCAGGTACCAGGTGAGATAGAGTTTGGCCGCGTCGGGGTGCGGCGCGTGCTTGAAGATCGCGGCGCCGACCAGGAACACCGGCGTGGGATCGGCGCGCGAGAACACCGGCTCGATCGGCTTGCCCGCCTGCTTGAGCCGCGGCGTGGTCGAGGTGGAATCGAAGGTCGCGAGCTTCTCGCCGGCGGCGATGGCGTTCGATACCGCGGCATGCCCGCTGGTGACGAAGACCGGCTTCTGCGCCATGTATTTGTCCATGTAGCCCCAGCCGTATTTCCCCACGACCATGGTGAAGACCGCGAGGCCGGCGTCGTCCTCGGTGGGATCGGTGGTGATGAGGCCGCCTTGAAATCGGCTTTTGAGGAAATCGAGCGCCGACGCCGGCACGTCGGCGGAAGGAACGAGATTGGTATTGTAGGCATACACGATGGTGTTGACGCTGACCCCAGTGAAGGCGCCGTCCTCGTCCTTGTAGGCTGGGTCGATCGCGTCGGACCCCTCGGGCTTGAAGAGAAGCAGCGCGCCCGCCTTCTTCCACTTGCCGAAATCCTGGATGGTCTGGAGGATCGCGAGGTCGGTCTCCATCGTCCCGCTCGCGAGCTGCCGCTCGATCCGCTGATTGAGGTCGGTGCTCAAGCCCCCGGTGAAGGCGACCGTGACGCCGGGAAAGCGTTGCTCGAAATCCTTGATCCAGCGGTCATGGGAGCCGGTCGGCCCGGCGCCGTAGAGGACGACGGTCTTTTCCAGCTTCGCCTTCTCGTAAAGCGCGTCCATGCTCTCGGCGCGCGCCTGCAACGCGCAACACGCGAGCGACGCCGCGAGCAGGGCCGCGATGCGCGAGAGGTTCGAGCGGACGGTCACGTTCTTTTTCCCGATCAGAGTTGCGTCTGCGCGCGTTGCAGACACTGTAGGGTGGGCAAAATCGCTGTCCGTGTCATCGCCGCGTGGGCAAACGCGCCACGCGATTTTGCCCACGCGTGACGATCGAATATCGCGCCTTTGCCCACCCTACGACTGCCGCGATGCGCCTCGGCATGAGGCCCATTGTCGCCGCTGCGGGCGAAGACGGATAGACGCCAAAAGCAAACCGGCCCCGCGATGTCACGGGGCCGGCGCAGATTTCAAGCACGCGATACGCGAAGGTGCGGATGCTCAGTTGATGCTGTCCGTTGCGGTCGCGGCGCGGCGCTCGGTCATCGGCCGGACCACCACCTTGGCGCCGATGTGGACGCGGTTATAGAGGTCGATCACGTCCTCGTTGACCATGCGGATGCATCCCGACGACACGTGGCCGCCGATGGTGGACGGATCGTTGGTGCCGTGGATGCGGTAGACCGAGCCGCTGAGATACATGGCGCGGGCGCCGAGCGGGTTGCTGGGACCGCCGGCCACGAAACGCGGCAGGTAGGGCTGGCGGTGGATCATCTCCGGCGGCGGCGTCCAATCCGGCCACTCGGCCTTGCGCTCGATCGTCTTCACGCCGGACCAGGTGAAGCCCTCGCGGCCGACGCCGATGCCGTAGCGCATCGCCTTGCCGCCGCCCAGCACCAGGTAGAGGTAGGTGTTCGGCGTGTCGATGATGATCGTGCCGGGCGCCTCGCTGGTGCGGTAGCTGACGATCTGGCGGCGCAGCTCGTCGCGCGGGTCGCTCGCATCCTCCTGCGGATTGGCATAGGCCGGCGCCGTCACCGGCTCGCGCTGCGGGCCGAAGAGCGCCTCGAACGGATTGAACGGGTTGGCGGAAGCCGCACTCGTGAAGATGGCGGTCGCGGCAACGAGGGTTGCGACCGCGGTGACGGTCTTCAAGCGGGTCATATTGTACATGGCACGTCCCCCTTCGATGACCATTGGTCGAGTGGGGGGCTGCCGGGGTTCAAAATGCCGGCCGAAAATCAATCACACCTTGGTTACCGGCCCAGGCCGGAATGAATTACGTAACTGATATTGCTTGATTTTCTTGATTTCCGCAGTGCAGCGAGCGTGGCAGTCCGGCCACACCTCATAGGGAGGCGAAAAAGGCCGCAAAGGCCTCATGATACCGCTGCTGCCCCGCTTATTCCCGGGCGGCGTGCCAGCCGACCACGGCGTCGGCAACCGCGTCGGTCGAGGCAAAATAGGGCTTGATGTCGAGAAGGGGGGTCTCGTCGAGGCAGTCGAGGCCCACGACCGAGAGCCTCGTGCCCTCGACGCGCAGGAGACGCGCCACGCTCATCGCGATCGGGTTGGGCCGGGCCGGCGAGCGCAGCGCAAACGTGCCTCGCCCCACGCCGTAGTGCCGCGGCACTTGCAGCACGAGATCGCGCCGCGAGCGGCCCATCCAATAAAGCACGACGAGGTGGCTGCAGGTTTCCACCCCCGTGAGCGCCTGCGCCCAGCGCTCATCGACGACAAGGGTGCAAACGGCGTCGGATTCGCGCGCATTTTTCGGGCATTCCTCGCGCCGGGTCCAAGGCGTGCGGATGCGGCCGATGAAATAGAGCGAGGCATCGAACTTTGCCGGCAGTTCGATCGCGATTTCGCCATCGCGGATGCCGAAGGCGTTGTCGTTCATGGGGTGGTCCTCGCGGTCGATCCCAGGGGTGGCCATAAAGATGGCCGGCCGCCTCAATTCCGGCAATGAGGGCGGATGGCTGGCTGCCCACTCGGTCTTGCAATTGCCGCTTAAGCGTATAAAGATATCTTTATATACCAGCCCGACATCGTCGCCAGCGAGCGAAATGGGACCACGGCCCACACCGATGCTCACGCCTGCCCACCTGCCGTTCGAGGCGCTCCACGGCGCGCTCAAGGCCGCGGCCGAGGCTACCCGGCTGCGCATCCTGGCGCTGCTCGGGGAGGCGGAACTGACCGTCTCGGACCTCACCGCCATCCTGCGCCAATCGCAGCCGCGCATTTCGCGTCATCTGCGGCTCCTCGTCGAGGCCGGGCTGGTCCAGCGTTTCCGCGAAGGGTCGTGGGCGTTCTTCCGCCTGGGCGAGCGGGAGGATGCCGCCAAGCTTGCCCGCGAGCTCGTTGCCCGCCTTGACCCCGACGACGCGACGCTCGCGCGCGATCGCGAGCGGCTGACCGCGGTGCGGGCGCAACGCGCCAGCGCCGCCCAAACCTATTTCCGCCGGCACGCCGCCCAGTGGGATCGCATTCGCAAGCTCCACGTCGCCGACGAGGCGGTCGAGGAGGCAATCGTCGGCGCCCTGGCGGAGCCCCCGATACGCGCGCTGCTCGATCTCGGCACCGGCACCGGGCGCATGCTCGAATTGTTCGGGCCGCAGATCGAGCGCGGCCTCGGCCTCGATCTCTCGCTCGACATGCTGGCGCTCGCGCGCGCGCGGCTCGACCGCGCTGCGCTGCGCCACTGCAGCGTGCGCCAAGGCGACATCTACGACCTCGCGCTGCCCAAGGACAGCTTCGATGCCGTCGTCATCCACCAGGTGCTGCACTTCCTCGACGACGGGGCGCGCGCGATCCACGAGGCGGCGCGCGTGCTGCGGCCCGCCGGCCGCCTGCTGGTCGTCGATTTCGCCCCGCACGACCTCGAATTTCTGCGCGACGAGCACGCCCACCGCCGCCTCGGCTTTGCGGCCGAAACGGTGACGCAATGGATGAAAGCCGCCGGGCTCGACGTCGTGCTGCAGCAAAGCCTCGCGCCCGAGCCCGCCTCCGAAGGCAAGATCGCCGTCTCGCTCTGGCTGGGGCGCGATCCGCGCATCACGCTGGCCGCGCCCGCGCGGGAGGTGGCCTGATGCACGCCGAGCCGCGCGCCAGCCGCTTCGTCCAACGCCTCGGTGAAGGCGAGCCGCGCCGCATCCGCGTCTCCTTCGAGTTCTTCCCGCCGAAGACCGAGGAGATGGAAAAGACGCTGTGGGAGTCGATCACCCGCCTGGCGCCGCTCAAGCCGAATTTCGTCTCGGTCACCTACGGCGCAGGCGGCTCCACGCGCGAACGCACCCATTCGACCGTCAAGCGCATCCTGGGGGAGACCGCGCTCACACCGGCGGCGCATCTCACCTGCGTCGCCGCGACCTGCGAGGAGATCGACGCGGTGATCCGCAGCTACTGCACCGCCGGCGTCCGCCACATCGTGGCGCTGCGCGGGGATCCCGTCGGCGGCGTCGGCGAGCGCTACGCGCCCCATCCCGCCGGCTATCGCAACGCCGCCGATCTGGTCGCCGGCATCAAGCGCCTCTCCGACGTCGAGGTCTCGGTCTCCGCCTACCCGGAAAAGCATCCGGACAGCCCCACGGTCGAAGCCGATCTCGACATGCTCGCGGCCAAGGTCGATGCCGGCGCCGCGCGCGCGATCACCCAATTCTTCTTCGAGAACGACCTCTACTTCCGCTACCTCGATCGCGTACGCGCGCGCGGCATCGACGTGCCGGTCGTGCCCGGCATCCTGCCGGTGCAAAATTTCAAGCAGACCAAGGCGTTCGCCGCGCGCTGCGGGGCCTCGGTGCCGGATTGGCTGGCGGAGCGGTTCGAGGGCCTCGAGGAGGACGCCGCTACCCGCAAGCTCATCGCCGCCGCGGTCGCCGCCGAGCAAGTGCTCGATCTCGTCGATCGCGGCGTCACCGATTTTCACTTCTACACCATGAACCGCGCCGACCTGGTCTACGCGGTGTGTCATCTGCTTGGTTTGCGGCCAAGCCACGAAGCGAGCGGTGGGCACGGTGCGCTCCCTCTCCCCGCAGGAGAGAGGGCTGGGGTGAGGGGGGTCGGATGAAGAGAGCGAACACCGACCCCGCCCGACGACTGCGCCGCAATCAAACGAATGCGGAGCGTCTGCTGTGGTTTCGACTACGTGATCGCCGCTTGGCCGGATGGAAGTTCAAGCGGCAGGCGCCGATCCATCGCTTTGTCGTCGATTTCTTCTGCGCGGACGCCAAACTGATCGTGGAGCTTGACGGGGGTCAACACGATCACAACACAGAACGTGATGCGGATAGAACCAGAATCTTGGAGACGATGGGTTACCTCGTGCTTCGATTCTGGAATCACGACGTGATGCGGAATATGGATGGTGTGCTCGAAGAGATTTTGAGCACTGCTAATCCGCATAGATCGGAACCCCCTCACCCCACCCCTCTCCCCTGCGGGGAGAGGGAGCGCACCTGAGCCTGTTGCGATGTCGGTACCCATGTCTCGCACCGAGGAGACGCTCCGCCGCCTCGCCGCCGAGCGCATCCTGGTGCTCGACGGCGCCATGGGCACCATGATCCAGGCGCTCGGCCTCGACGAGGAAGGCTATCGCGGCGCGCGCTTCGATGCCTGGAACCGCGAGGTGCGCGGCAACAACGATCTGCTCATCCTCAGCCAGCCGGCCAAGATCCGCGACATTCATCTCGCGTATTTCCGCGCTGGCGCCGATATCGTCTCCACCAACACCTTCTCCTCGACGCGCATCGCCCAAGCCGACTACGGCATGGCGGATATTGCCCATGAGCTCAATGTCGAGGGCGCCAAGCTCGCCCGCGCCGCGGCCGATCTCGCGCAAAACGAGGACGGCCGTCCGCGCTTCGTCGCCGGCGCGCTCGGGCCGACCAATCGCACCGCCTCGATCTCTCCCGACGTCGCCAATCCCGGCTTCCGCGCGGTCACCTTCGACGAGCTGCGCAGCGCCTATGCCGAGCAGGTGAAAGGGTTGCTCGAGGGCGGCGCCGACCTGCTGCTGATCGAAACGATTTTCGACACGCTCAATGCCAAGGCGGCAATCGCGGCCGTCGCCGACGTCACCGAGATGCGCGGCGTGCGCGTGCCGGTGATGATCTCCGGCACGATCACCGATCGCTCGGGGCGGCTGCTCTCCGGCCAGACGCCGGCGGCGTTCTGGAACTCGGTGCGCCACGCCGCGCCGTTCTCGATCGGATTGAACTGCGCCCTGGGGGCGAGAGAAATGCGCGCCCATATCGCCGAGATCGCGCGCATCGCCGATACTTTCGTGTGCGCCTATCCCAATGCCGGTTTGCCCAACGAGTTCGGCCGCTACGACGAGAGCCCGCAGTTCATGGCCGCGCTGCTCGGCGAATTCGCGGACGCCGGGCTGGTCAACGTGGTCGGCGGCTGCTGCGGCACCACGCCCGAGCACATCGACGCCATCGTGCGCGCCGTGAAGGGCAAGCCGCCGCGGCAGATTCCGCAAGTGCCGCCGCTGCTGCGCCTGTCTGGTCTCGAGGCCTTCGCGCTCACGCCGGAAATTCCATTCGTCAACGTGGGCGAGCGCACCAACGTCACCGGCTCGGCCAAGTTCCGCAAGCTCATCACCGCGGACGACTACGCAGCGGCGCTCGCCATCGCCCGCGACCAGGTGGAGAACGGCGCGCAAATCATCGACGTGAACATGGACGAGGGCCTGCTCGATTCCGAGCAGGCGATGACGACCTTCCTCAATCTGATCGCGGCCGAGCCCGACATCGCGCGCGTGCCGGTCATGGTCGACTCGTCGAAATTCTCGGTGATCGAGGCGGGGCTCAAGTGCCTGCAGGGCAAGGCGGTGGTGAACTCGATCTCGATGAAGGAGGGCGAGGCGGCGTTC